>CAMWJQ010000074.1 GCA_947174615.1 uncultured Lachnospiraceae bacterium | reverse complement strand
ATGAAATGTCCATATAATCTTTATTAAAAAATCCAAGTATTTTGTCATAAACCCTGATATCCGCCCTCATGTTTTTCCTTCCAAAACACAACCCATACATATCTTTGCAGTATGCAATTATAGCCCCATGTACTTCCTTCAGTTCTTCTTTGGTTTCATCACTCCTGCATTCCTCATAGAACTCTGGTCTGCCGTCTTTATTTATTCTTTTTAATGACGGTTCATCGGACGACAAAATGTTTTCCAGAAAATAATAATACTGGTAGATATGGAAACCCTCCTGAAAATCTCCTGTCATCGGATATAGGGATTCACAGTTTAAATGCTTTGTGTACTTACTGTCCACCTGCCTTCGCAAAAAAAAGTATCCCTTTATTTCCCGATTCGTTATTCTTTCCAGTGCTCCTTGAACGGTTCCTGCCGCCACAAAATCACACAGAGCGATGTTTTGATAAGAATAGAACCCCTTTTCTTCAAGATATTCCACATATGCAATTCTTTCCTTTTTACAGCATGTTAAAAGGTTATCCCAATCTTTCCCATATATTGTATGAATGTCAAGATTGTCTCCCATATCAATGTCAAAACGCCTCCTGATTCTCTCTGAAACATTCCCGAAACCCGGCAACCCAACAATAGAGTACACATCTTCCACATTCTTAGCCGCCGCTGTCAGTGCTGCTCTTCTTGATGTATAGAAATAGACCGACGGAGGCAGCTGACATTCCGAACAATTTCCCCGCACTTCATCGTAAATCTGCTTTAAAACATATCCATCCCTTGAAGGGAAATATATTACATCGTGGCAGTTCTGAATCAGCTTCTGTATCAGCCACGACAAGTACTTCATAACCACAGGTGCAATAATAAGCCTTGCCAAAAAAACCTCATCGCCTACTAGAAGTTTCCCGTTTTGACCGAAATTTCCAAACGGACTGTTAAAAGCCTCTGCGGCGAAATACGCTATGACTATATTTTCCTCTATGGAGTGGTTTTCTTCCACAATCTGCGCATAAATACTTTCTTCCAGCATCTCAACCGTTCCGTAAATTCGGTATGTCTTTATTCCTGACTTCGTTGCTGTATCAATATCTGAAACAGGATTGTCTCCTATATGCAGCCATTCTGAAGTTTCTACCTTTTTTTCCCTTTTGACTGTTTCAAAAAGTCCCTCTTCCTTAGATATCCTATAATCAGCGGAAACATACACCGCATCATAGTGCTCTATACCCATTTTATAAAGGATCTCCTTTATAATTTTTCCCGGAATATACATATCTGACAGAAGATACACTTTCTTCCCTTGTTTATAGGCATATTCTAAAAGATTACACATAACTTCCCGCTTCCGCAGCACCTTTGTTTCCGTTTCAATCTCCAATTCCTTAAGACGCTGGATTTCTTTTTCCGATTCGCCGTTATTTTTCATTATCTGATAATATATTTCATCCAAGTTATAATTAACAATACCCAGCTCCTGTTCAGCCCTTACCCTTTCCTCGGAAAAAACATAAGACTTTTCTCCTGCCTTTTCATCCATAAGGCGGAATACATCTGTCGGTCTGAGTACCGTCCTGCAAAGAAGCGTGTCAAAAATATCAAATGTAACCACCTTTGCATCATCAATTAATTGAACCAAATCTTTTTCTTTCAACTGAAAACATTCCCTCGCACGTGTATCAATATCCCCCGGCACAAGCTGTCTTCCATTGATATCATATACTGGAATCCCGTTTTTCGTAACAAACTCCTGAATTCTGCGGTATATCACATGGATTACGGAACTTCTGGCAACAATCACGATTACCACACCAGGAATTTCTGCCGTTTCCTGATCTGACAATACCCTTTTCCCATACATTACCTCTCCTGTTTTGGCAGCATCCATCAATCCGACAATTCGATTCGTTTTTATATTTTCTAACAGCCGTTTTGTATGTACGCCCGTTCCATAAATAACAATCTTCCGGCAATCCGTCTCTATAAAATTATTATAAAATCTTTCTTGAATGTATTGATCCTCTGTTTTCATAGTATTGTCCCTTATTACTTCTACAGAACTTCTATATATTCCGCTATTCCATACCTACGCAGAGTCTCCTCTACTTCCGGGCGATACTCATAACTTACGCCAATCACCACACCTGTATCCGAATCCTTCTTAAGCCCACTTATTTCCACAATTGGCTTACCATGCATTTCGGCTTCATTTTTATGACCGTCTGTAACAATAAAACCAACCGCATTTATTCCTCTGTTTTTTAAAAACAAATATAGCTTTTCGCCATAATAACCAGCGCCGTAAATATATATCTTCTTATGCCGTTCAAAGAAATCCCCTGCTATCGCCGCCCATTTCCTAACACATTTTATTTGATGGAGATTAGAAACATTTTCTCTTTCCCGCAATAAAAAATACATATACCGCATATCTCTTTGCGCCAAAAGCAACTGCTCCTGCGCGTACTGTTTTCTCATAACGATTCCCGTCGTAAAACCTGCGTCTAATGCTACAAAAGAAAAGATTCTTTCAATTGCATGGTTGAGCGTTCCATCGATCGGCAATGGTTCTTCCGGAAAATCTTCATATTTCCATGGGTAATCCATTAATTTTTTCAAAGCTGCTGTTCTTGCCCAAAAGACTGTACTGAGTGCAGTCAGTTGTTCCTCTTGTGTCACTTCTACATCCAATTTCAAACGTTCCGCCAGCTGTCTGGTCGCATCATAGTTTTCAAACCATGTATCTCCATACCAATGCGAAAGAAATTCTCCATACGGTTCCGGTGGAACTAGCAGTCCCAGCGTCTTATCCTCATCAAACAATTGATTTATTTTTCTGATATATGCCTCCGAACCCAGCGTATTTGTCCAAAGATTATAGATCCAAAAGGCAGTATCCTCTTCCAAATATTCTGCATTTGCGCTTTTATCATGAATAAAACATACTCTATCATATTTTTTCAGCACTGGTGCTGCCGCAATAAGAACTGCACTGATATCTCTGCCTCGATTTTCTTTCAATATATAAATTGCTTCCTGTTCCACAAGAAATCCCTGCACTTTTTTCAGCACAACCTCATTAGATGATACAATATAGATGTCATATTCTCTGGGTACTATCTCTATATATGAAATATAGTTCTTTACCGTATCCAAATAATACAAGTATATAATGACAGCCGTACTTTCTCCAGAAGCCGTTTGGGCCGGCATACCATCCTGCTCTAAAATAAACAACTGTTCCTTTTTCTGTGCCATTAATTTCCTCCCAACACCTTCTTCCTATGGCTCTTATCTTTTCACTTAACAGCTTCAAAAATCACCGGAAAATCCCCCAAATATCCCTTTTCGCTTGAAAAGTGCACAACACCATAGCTTTGCTTAAAACCAATATCCCGAAGTTCCTGCAAAATGTCCCATCCAAAATCAGTAAACACCAGAGAACCCTCTGATGAAAGTGGGTTTCCATGATATATAGGCGGCTGCAAATATTGAAGTTCACCTGTTTCATCCTGCTTCACGCGTACCCTGCTTTCATCATTGCATTTAAAAATTGGAATGGTAAGGTAAAATTTTCCGCCATCCTTTAAACATCTGTACGTCTCACACAGTGCCCTTTTGTAATCCGCCACATGTTCTAGCACATCACAGGAAATCATCACATCAAAAGAGCAATCCGCAAATCTCAAATTCAGCGCATCCTGATGCATAATTCCGTCCAGCACTGTGCCTCCCTGCAGTTTTTCTCCCAAATACTCGCTCCCAACCAGATTAGGAAATTTTTTCTTTAACTCCCGATATAATGTTGTGATCTGTTCATAAATATAAATATCCCGTTTCCCTACATCTTCTTCCAAGCGTTCCAATATGAAACGCATCCGGCTGTTAAATCCACATTTTTGACAAAACAATGTTTCTCTCCATGCCGGCTCGCTTCCGTCAGTCCATAAATAATCGACAGTAAACATTCTTTTTTCCCGACAGTGCGAACAATATCCATAATATCCGCCGCGCTTTCCCGGAACCTTTTTATAAAAACTGTTAAGCGCATTTTCAAATTCTGTTATTTTAGGATATCTCATACGGATACTTTCAAACTCGGTTTTACTTTCTACCTTGCATACCAGTTCAGACGGCACAGAAAAAAGCTCCTTCAATGTTTCTATAGCCACTTCCTGCGTCGGCACATTGGCATAGTAATCTTTATAAGAAATGTAATCAATATATTCTGTCAGCCCGTACATCTTTAACTGATTACTGATTTCTTCTATATGGTCAGATACAATGACAACAAAATATTCCTTCCAATTGTTCATGCTTTCCGGATTAACTACTAAAATTCCTTCAAAAAACGTATTTTGTTTTTCTGCTGAATTATCCAAAACAATCTGCGCGATTTCTCCAAATCCACTGCTTAGCCATTGTCTGCATCGAATCCCTGCTCCCCATAAAGCAATCTTTCTTGTCTGTTCCATCTCAATGCTCCTCCATTCATGTAAATGCCGGCAGACTAATTTCAATCACTTCGTCAAATAAACTGGCTTCCGTAAGTTTCTCACATTCTCCGGATAGCTTTATCTCTGAACTGATTTCAAAAAGCCTTTCTGCTACAGACGGCGACATCATCGCATTTTCGATTGGTATAGTCTCAAAAAAGCTCTTAGTCTGCTCAATAAGAATGGTCTGAATCCGTTCAATCAGCTTAATTTGACTTGCAGTTCGTGTTTCTTTCGCAAATACAATTTTTCCCTCGCTGTCAACATCCAAAGCTGACAGACCCGGCGACGTAAAAATCATTTCCAATATGGCTACATGTTCAAGCAAAGAACTGTATCCTCCCGGTTTCAAGTGAATATAAGCGGTCGGCATCTGAATCCTGTCATATCTTTCCCGTACATGCTGTCTGATTAAATATAGCGAATCCATATCCTGTTCAAATAGTCGATTAATCCAATAATATCCTGTTCCCTGTCCGTCTAATTCGCAATATAAGTATGCCTTATCAAGTTCTACACCCATTTTCCCCAAATATTTAAGATACCCCGCCCGCGTTTTTCGCGAATGTTCAAGTACCTCTGTATAAAATAACTGTGCATCCATCCCGCGGTTCCATAACACACCAAAAATTCCTTCTGTATGTATGTCATGCTCGCTCATTTCATAAATATCCATAATTTCTTGAATATCTTCTTCATCCTGCATTCCCGTCCGTATTGCCAGCTTTCTGGAGCACAAAATGTATTTTGAATCAGGTCCGTGTACTATGTCCGCCTCCCGCAGTACGTCATAACAGTTTTTAAAAAAATATCCGTCTCTGGCAATAAACAAAACCGCTTGATACTGTTTCTCATTTACACATTTGTTCAACAGATACATATACTGCACTACAATCGGCAGCAGACAAAGCTTCGCAAATATTTCCAAGTGTTCAACGCTTAAATCCTTTGTAAACGGGTTGTCAAACAATTTGCAGATAATTTCACCAACCATAATGGAATCGACAATATTTTTTATATGTCCCACACATGACCCCAACGGAGTCGCAAGCGCCAGATCATAAGCCTTCGCTATATAAACGGGGTTCATACCTGCAGCTACAGCTGCCTTGATATCTGCATCCCAATCGTCTCCCACATGGACAACCTTACATCCCGGGAAATCGTCTTTTACCCTTTGGAGAAGTCCTCCCACCTTAGACACTCCCTGTTCACACGATACATATAATCGCTTATAACCTATAATACCCTTATCGGTTAACAATTTTTCCAATAATCTCGCTGTCAGATACATATCCGAAGAAAGAACAACCGTTTTCCCTTTTGCAATACACTCATCAAACATTTTTTTTACATACTGACGCGGCGTAATCATCTCTGATTCCGTTTCAATTTCTAAATTCAGCAATATATTTTTTTCACGCTCTGACAACTCTGAAATATTCTTAATTTCCTGATAAATCGAATGAATATCCTTTCCATTTACCACAAGCTCCGCTTCCCGGCGCACTTTATAAAAATCCTTTACATCTATCCCTATTCTTCGTGCCTTTATCTCGACCAGCTTGAATATATCAACCGGGTTTAATACCCTGCGTACCAGCAATGTATCAAAAATATCAAAACTGATCACTTCTGCATTTTGTATTATTCCTTGAATCGTTCCTTCGTCCATTGAGTGAATCTTCCCCCGGATTCTTGCCTGTAAACCAAAGTACGCTATTAGATTCTGATTACATGTTGTATATATTTCCAACCCATTTGCCACTGCATATGGTAATATTCTCACATAGATTTCTTTAAAATATTTAGGATTTGCCGCTATTACAATCCGTTCTCCGCTCCCCGGCTGTATATCCCCCCACGAAACAATCGGCACGCCTTGCATCTGTCCGGATAAATGATACCTGTCCAAAATGCCCACCACTTTAATGTTCCTGTCTTGTTTTACTTCCTGCAAATATCTGACCGCATTTACTCCGGTTCCATAGACAAAAATACGTTTACTCATATTTTTTTCGGTATTTTACTCCCTTCTCATCAGAATATCAGTTTGTTTCAGAACTCTTGCTGTTCTTTACGATTGGCACAAAGTCTGTTTATCAAACATACTAACCCGAAAATAAAACTTGTCTGTTTTTCACATCCTACCTATCAGCTAATATGCTATCCATAATTCTGCAATATCTTTCTGCCTGTTTTTCGCGTGAAAAAGACAGAACTTTTTCATTGCCACTAAATTCACCTTTACACCCCAAAATATAGTCAACGATCTTCCTTCTATCCGTTGTTCCTATCCCCTTATTCGTTATTTTTAATAGTTTTGATACATCTGATCCTTCAGGAACAATTGCAAGTATAGGATTATTAAAGGGGAGTAATTCAAATACCTTCCCTGGAATCGTTGCCATAAGTTCTTGATCGTCTGAATGTATCGTACTTAATACAACATTGATATATGCACTCATTTGTTCAGACCGTACCTTTTCTTCTTTTTCAGGCTGTAAAATCTTTACAATTCCGTCTAATCCTTTTTCACGAATCATTATTTTCATTTTTTTATCATTTTTAATTGGTCCCGTAGATCGGATAATAAACTCAATATGTTCTCTATTGTTCACCTCCTTTACACATTTTGCCAGCAGCATCAGACTTTCCAATCTATGTTCATAAATAACACCGGCATAATAAAGATATTTACAATTTGGTGTCGCATCACTACATCCAACCTCACTTTCCGATATTACATTTTCCCATCCGTTATATACAACTCTTATTTTTTTTTGAGGATATCGCTTTCTCAATATTTTTCCATAACCGACAGTAACCGGAACAATTGCAGCCGCATTTTTAAGTAAAAATTTTTCAATAATTATGTCCAATTTAATGTTGTGTTTATATCTGTTCGGAATCCCATCAGAAAATTCTATCAGATCTCTCATATCTGCAATATATGGACATCCCAATTTATATGACAAATAATTTGCCATATAAATACTGTCAACATCCGGATATGTTCCAATTATAATATCAATATCACCAAAAGATTTTATATCAATTTCCTTCCTGACATTTTCATATCTTCCAATTACCGCAGGTATTAATGTATTAAGATATATGCCCATAAAATCCAGAACACTGCTTAAAAATTTAAGCAACAACGACTCAGGATCATATAACTTTCCCATCTGCCCTATGCGTACAATTTTCCTCTCATCGATAGGACATTTCATATCCATTAAAAAGCCATGTCCGTCAACTGTATGTGCTGTTGTTGTAAGCACATAAGGCTCATATCCATATTTTTCAAAATATCCACACATAATGCCAAATCTTTTAGATGCTATCATGTTTAGTGGCGGAAACCAATGTGTGATTACTAATACCTTTTTCAAAATGCATACCCTCTTAAAAACATTTTTTATTGTAAAAATTCTTTTATTTTTCTGGCAATTCTGGTACTTGCCTTACCATCCCCATAAGGATTTACAGCATTAGCCATTTGCGCATATACATCATTATCCTGCAAAAGCTTTTTAAATTCGTGTTCAATAGAGGCTTTTTGAGTTCCAACCAACCTCAATGTCCCAGCTTCAACACCTTCCGGTCTTTCTGTTGTATCCCTCATCACTAAGACCGGCTTTCCAAGCGCCGGAGCTTCCTCCTGAATCCCCCCACTGTCTGTTAAGACCATATATGATCTACTCATAACATTGTGGAAATCTATCACGTCCATAGGTTCTTCCAGTCTAACCCGAGGCTCATCTCCGAAAATCTCATTTGCAATATCCCTAACTGCAGGATTCTTGTGAACAGGATAAAGAATCTTTACATCCTCTATACTGGCAATCACATTTTTTATAGCAGAAAACATATTATGTAGCGGTTCTCCAAGATTTTCCCGCCTATGAGCAGTCAGAAGAACCAGTCGTGATCCTGCCGCCCATTCAATTATTTCACTGTGATAGTCATTTTGTATCGTAGTCTTTAAGGCATCAATAACCGTATTTCCTGTTACAAAAATATCATCTTTATTTTTGCCTTCACGAAGAAGATTTTCTCTTGCGCTGTCCGTAGGAGCAAAATGAAGAGTTGCCAATGCACCTACTCCCTGCCTGTTAAATTCTTCGGGATATGGCGCCCACTTATCATATGTCCTTAAACCTGCCTCGATATGACCAACTGGTATCTTTAAATAAAATGATGCCAGCGCAGAAGCAAATGATGTGGTTGTATCTCCGTGAACTAATACAATATCAGGTTTCTCCTTATCTAACACATCTCGCATCCCTGTCAATACCTTTTCAGTGATATCAAACAATGACTGATTTTCCCTCATTATTGCAAGATCATAATCCGGATTTATATTGAATACATCCAGTACTTGCGTAAGCATTTCCTTATGTTGTCCTGTAATACATACCTTAATTTTCATATCCCTATCATTCCTTAACTCCTTAATCAAGGGACACATTTTAATTGCCTCTGGTCTTGTTCCAAAAATCAACAATATTTTTTTCATGCTCAGATACCGTAAACAACGTCCTCAATAGAAATAATGGGACAATCCACTTTATCCTCCAACTCGCGCTCAATCTCATCGAAAAAAAAGAAGGCCGTGACTATAATTGCATCAACATCTGGTAGTATATCGTTTGGTTTCAATACTTCAAATGGAGCATATATATTATCCGCATTTCTATCAACGCCATATTTGACTGTAACATCTGAATCGTTCAGTTCATCAGCCATCCGTTCTCCCAAATAGCTCATTCCATAGATTGCGACTTCCTTATATCCGTTCGCCAAAAAGAAATCTTTTAGCTCTTTTCCATTTTGCTTATCAATGATCCATTGATTCATAACCTGCATAATAGCAAGATGCTTTTGAGCATACTGTGACTCCTGCACTGCTTTCTTATTAAACATATTTCTGGCCGCTGCCGCTCCCACTATTCCTCCTACCAATCCTGAAATGATACTTGTCCCAATTTTTTTCATCATCACTGTCTCCCTATAATTTATATATTTTTTTACAACTACATACATTTCTTGTGTCAAAAACTATTTTGTCCTTTAATAAATCCATGTTCTTAATCAAATGCGCATGTGCAACCATTACTACCACCATATCTACAGTGTCAAGAAATTCCTTATAGTCCTGATATTGATTCTCTACAATGTTCGTATGAACAAATGGATCATATACTTTAATTCCCCTTGCCAAATGTTTTTTCATACATTCTATAAGCTGCAATGTTGGGCTTTCTCTTACATCATCAACATTTTCCTTATATGTCAACCCATATATACCGACCCTCGATACATCAGCCACATCATTATCTTTCATTATTTCTGATATTCGTTCCAAAACGAATTCAGGCATAGAATCATTTATTTTTCTAGCAGCAAGTACAATATTAGCAAGTCCCGGATAATCGCCTACTAAAAACCATGGATCAACCGATATGCAATGTCCACCTACCCCAGGTCCCGGCGATAGAATGCTGACTCTTGGATGCATATTCGCAATTTTAATAATCTCATAAACATCCAAATTATCTGCCCTGCATATTTTAGCCAACTCATTGGCAAAAGCTATATTGATATCCCTATATGTATTCTCTACAACCTTAGTCATCTCTGCTGTCTTAACATCGGTTACTGTAATTTTACCCTTACAAAATGTCTGGTATAATCTTTTTATCTGTTGACCAACTCTTTCCTCGTCTACACCGATTGTCCTGTTGTTGTTTTCCAATTCATATACCATTCTCCCAGGTATAATACGTTCCGGTGCATGGGCGAGATGTATGTCTTTTACTTTTTCACAATTACTGACAATTGGTCGTATTTTCCTGTTAATCGTTCCTGGAGAAATCGTCGATTCAATTACAATAATTGCCCCACTATCGCATACCTCCAGTACCGAACAAATCGCTTTTTCCACATAAGTCGCATCTACTTTTTTATTATTCTTCACATAAGGAGTTGGAACAGCAACTATATAGACATCCGCCTTTTCATATTTTGTGGTGAATACTATATTGTTCAATTTCGCTTTTTCAAACAGCTCCTGCAGCCCCTCTTCCTCAAACCCAACATTGCCTTCTTCTAACCCATTTACAATGGATGGATCAATATCAGTCCCAACTACCTCTGTTCCTTTTGCCGCAAGTATGAGCGCTGTGGGTAGCCCAATATAACCCAATCCAATTACATTAACTCTCATTTCTTTTTCCCTCCTTCGTTCATTGATTGATAACCATATTGCTCCCACCATAGCGAAAGGATAAACAAAGCCCAAATGCCTATTGGATCATTCTCTTTGCCGTCCATAAATTTATGAACTTCACTTTTAACAAAAAATCCTGATTGAGAAGTAAATTTCATAACCTTTTCTCTCATAACATTTCCAAGCCGGCCTTTATACCATTCCATAAAGGGTAGACCAAATCCAATTTTTTTTCGATCGATCACATCATCAGGAATCACACCCCTTACGGCTTCTTTCAGAATATATTTGTGAATACCCTTTCGAATCTTTAATTTTTCTGGTATTCTCAATCCCCACTCAACAAGTTTGTGATCCAAAAACGGTACCCTTCCCTCCAGCCCAACAGCCATACATGCTCTATCCGTTCTGGCTAGTAAAAGTTCTGGTAATCGGAAATCAAAATTCACACATGCCATCCATCCAACCGTATTCCATAACATCTTAGGTTTACATCTGCGATATACTTTTTCAAAGTTATTCCACGTTTTATGAGAACCGATATCACATATAAAGTCTTTATGAAACAATTTTTTCTTTCTGTCTTCTCCTATGTATACTGCTCCGGAACCCCAAAAAATTCCCTCGTTTTCTGCAGCCCGCCTTAGAAATTCTGCATTTTGCTCTGTTAGCTTCCCTTTATCCATTGCTATCTTATACACTTTTCTTTTAATAACGCCTGGAATGATGATATTAAGCTTTTCATACATAGAATGCCGTTTCCAGTATGTATATCCGGAAAAAAGTTCATCTGCCCCTTCTCCGACCTGTACTACTTTGATGCCATTATCAACCGCCAATTTTGCAATATAATACTGGGATACGATCACCTGTCTCTGATACGCATCTCCGAGCCCACGAGACCGTGCTAGAGCTCGTGTGCCGTCTTCTGCTTGAAAAAAAAAAGGGGGGGGGGGGGGGGG
>CAMWJQ010000073.1 GCA_947174615.1 uncultured Lachnospiraceae bacterium | reverse complement strand
GTTTTGTTGTGTAATTGCTTTGGTAAAATTGCAGTAAACTATAAAAAAGTGACGGATCATCACCACCTTTATGTTTAAGATAGCAAATCTTAGTAGAAAAGTCAAATCACATAAACAAAAGCATGGAGGGGTACATACCTTCATTTGGCACAAATCTCCCACAAATTGTGACGCACATCTGACGGAAAGCATTTTTCAAACACGCTCTAGGTTTTCAAAGATATTTTATTCAAAGATATTTCATTCTTTTTTAGTTGACAATTTTTTACAAGTATTGTATACTCTAACTGTGTTAAGTGTATTAATACAGTTAGAAAGGAGAAAGGAGCATGATTTTGATTGATCACAAGGACAGGCGTCCGATCTATGAACAGATCATCGAACGATTTCAACAGATGATATTGTGCGGCGTGCTGCAGCCAAATGCGTCCATGCCATCTGTCAGAAGTCTGGCGATGGAGCTGTCATTGAATCCGAATACGATTCAACGCGCCTATCAAGAATTAGAGCGCGCCAAATACATCTATACCATAAAAGGTAAGGGAAGCTTTGTGAGTGAGACAGCGGCAGCGGCAGCAAATAAACGGCAGGAGATTCAACGTGAGATGCAGGGCACTGTCGATAAGGCGCTGCTTTCCGGCATATCAGCAGAAGAACTGCCGGAAATCCTTACAGCCTGTATACAAAACAGTAGTGTGATGATAAACAGAGAGTCGATGAAAGGGGATCTGACATGATTACAGCGACAAATGTGACAAAACATTTTGGAGAAGTTATGGCGGTAAATGATATCAGTGTAACGATTAGGAGCGGTGAAGTCTTTGGGCTGATTGGCACGAACGGAGCTGGTAAGAGCACGTTTCTGCGCATGGCAGCAGGCGTGATCAAGCCTGACAGTGGGAAAATTTTAATGGATGAACAGCTGGTCTATGAAAATCCGTCTGTGAAAGCTGATCTGTTCTATATATCAGACGATCAGTATTTTCTGCCAAATGCCACGCCGCAGGATATGGCTGCATTTTATCAGGATTACTATGTGTCATTTGACAGAGTACGGTTTGATGAGATGCTTGGAAATTTTCAGCTAAAATCAGACAGAAAGATCAATACGTTTTCCAAGGGAATGAAGAAGCAGCTCTCAGTACTCCTTGGTGTCTGCGCAAACACAAAGTATCTGTTCTGCGATGAAACCTTTGATGGTCTGGACCCTGTCATGCGGCAGGCAGTGAAGAGTATCTTTGCCGGCGAGCTGTCAGAGCGGGAGTTTACACCTGTAATCGCCTCCCACAATCTGCGGGAGTTAGAGGATATCTGCGACTATGTGGGAATCCTGCATCAAGGAGGCGTGCTGATGCAGAAGGATTTGGAGGAAATGAAGCTCAATATCCACAATGTCCAGTGTGTATTTCAGAATGCGGAGGAAGAAAAGACAGCACTCGCGCTGCTGGATCTTGTCAAGGCAGAGAAGAGAGGAAGTCTGAACAATATCACTGTGCGCGGCTCCGAAAAAGAGATTATGGAGAAAATCAATACATTTTCGCCTGTCTTTGCGGAAATTGTGCCGCTTACCCTTGAAGAAATCTTTATTAGTGAAACGGAGGTTGTCGGATATGATATCAAAAAACTTATTTTTTAAGCTGATCAAACAGGATATGAAGCGGAGAATATGGTGTCCGATTTTAATATTTGTCGCATGTTTTCTGGGATTGGAAGTGCGTTTGCTCATGGACATGGAGGAGTTTGTGCGTTATCCCAATGCACATTCTTATAGTCTTGCAGTGTATATCAGAGAGTATTTCTTTGGCAGGGACGCCCGCACAATGGCGATTGTTGTGTGTATGGCAGCATTTTTATGTGGACTTAGTGGTTATGCCTATCTGCATTCCAAAATACAGATTGATCTGTATCATAGTCTTCCGGTCAGCCGATCCCGGTTTTTCTGGGCAAGGTATCTGTCAGGCGTAATGCAGTTTTGTATCCCGTTTGTGCTCAATGTGGCAGTCTGTACGGGAATTGCAGCCAGCAGAAAGGCAGTTACGGCAGAAACAATACTCGCGATATTATCCTTTATCGGGATAGAGATGATTATCTTTGTATTGGCGTACAGTGTGGCAGTCATTGCGGCAGGACTTACAGGAAACGTGATTGTCAGTATTTTAGGTACAGGAGTTCTGTTTGCATACAGTGCAGGACTTGAGCTGCTAAAGTTTTTAATGGCTGAGCGTTTTTATGATACATATACTGTCTATGACAGCAGAGGGCATTTTATATTTGACGGCAGTGTTTGGTGTTTTTCGCCTATTTCCATGATGATCAAATTTTTTTCAAGCCCAAACAATACGACAATGGCGCAAGCCCAAAAGTTTTTCAAGTATGATACTTCTTATGTGGGCGTGCTCATTGTGGCAGCAGTTTTGTACAGTCTGGCAGCCTATTTTATTTTTATGAAAAGGGCGTCCGAGGCAGCAGGAAAACCGATTGCATTCCGCATTGCGGAGCCTGTGATTAAGACAATGGTTGTCTTACCATCTGCATTTTTGACAGGATTCTTCTTTTGTTCCATTTCTTCCACTACAAATACAGATAGATGGTTTTTATTTGGTGTCTTCTTTGGGTTTACAGTTATCTGTATCTTGATGGAAATCATTTACAGATTGAGTTTGCGCGGCGCATTGATGCACAAAAAGCAGTTCCTGTTCAATGCAGTCTGCACAGCGCTGATCTTTGTGATATTCCGCTACGATGTGGCAGGGTATGATACCTATGTGCCAGCGGATGCTCAGCTTCAAAGCTGTGCCGTATCAATCTCAGGACTTATGCCGCTCGCACAGGAAATTCGAGTAAATGAATTTGGCGTTCATGTTCTTAGTTCGGGTGAGTACCGTATGGCAAACATGGAGTTACAGGGAAATGCAAGTGTTATGGAGCTTGCGCGAAAAGCAGCGAAGGAGCAGCTTGAGATTCGCTATTTTGACTATTATGAGGGTATTGAAAACTCCACTGAGTATTTAGAAACGCTAGAAAAACAAAATAACTATCGGGTGATTGAGTTTGGATACAAGTTATCTAATGGGAAAAACATCTATAGAAAGTATATTGTTGATATTGCAGATTCAGATACGCTTCGATTACTTTCTGATATTTTTAATGATTATAATTATAAGATTGGTGCTACACCGCTCTTTAATGATAGCTGGAATATTGCATTTGATACAGTCAGGTGTGAGAGTAACTTCAAGAGGGAAGATATTACACTCACGCCTCAGATGCAGTCGGAACTAATCGGGATTTACCAAAAGGAGTATATGAATCTTACATTGGATACCATTATGTATACAGCGCCTGTGGGAACAGTTGATTTTCTTTTCAAGGAGAATAGGAAAGACGATATCCTCTATACCAGCTACTCAGGAAAAATGTATGTCTATCCGCAGTTTACAGAGACACTTGCGCTGATAAAGGAATATGGGGTTGATATGCAGGAGAAGCCAAACGTAGAAGATGTGGCACTGATCCGTGTAAACGATGAAGATATGTATCCAAGCTCCTATCTTCATCGTTCTCCCTATGATATATATGAGGCGAAGAGTGAGGTCTACTCTGATGAGGAGAATGAAGAGGCGGAATATAGCAGCAAGGAGCAGGTTCAACAGATTCTTGACAGCATTATCAGTGATGGAGTTGTATGGATGGCTAAAGGATATTCCAACTTTTATGAGAATCAGTATGTTGTCAATATACAGTATAAGAAGAAAGATCTTAGCAACCTGAATGTTTCGTACCATTTTGTTAAAGGAAAGATTCCGGCATTTATCCAATAAAGAAAAAGGCAGAAAAATCTCTGAATAAAATCTCTAAAAAAATAATTAACAAACGCGCTCTCTTGTGATAAGATATTTATATGATTTCGTTTTAACAAATTTCATATAAATGTGTAATCAGGAGGACAACAGGATGGCAGAAAAGAAATGTGTAGCCTATGTATCAACCTATACAATGGGCGATAAGCACGGAATTAAAATCTATGATGTTGATATGGAGCATGGACGATTTAAGGAGAAAGGCGAGGTGCACATCACTAATTCTTCGTATGTCACAATCTCGCACAATCGTAAATATCTCTATGCAATCACGGATACAGGTGTTTCCAGCTATAAGATTTTGCCGGATGGAAATCTGGACTTTGTGAATACAGCATCCACAAACAGTATGAGAGGATGTTATCTCTCCACAGATTATGAGGACAAGTTTTTGTTCTGTGCGGGATATCATGACGGAAAAATTACAGTACTGCATCTGGATTCCAGCACAGGCGCGGTGGATGCTATTACAGATGAAGTTTTTCATAAGGGGCTTGGCAGTATCGCGGAGAGAAGTTACAGACCGCATATTAGCTGTGTGAAGATGACGCGAGATAACAAGTATTTGTGCGCGGCAGACCTTGGGATTGACTATGTGAATATTTATCGCCTTGATCATGACAGAGGGGTTCTGAGGCAGGTAGATATCATTCGATGTGATATTGACTCCGCACCGAGACATTTGAAGTTTACGGAGGACGGGCGTTTTCTCTATATCATCAGTGAGATGAAAAATTGTATTGATGTATTTGAGTATCATGAGGAGGATAATGTTCCGTATTTTGACCCAATTCAGACGATTCCAACTTCGGACAAGTTTGAATTTAAGGGAGTGGCGGCAAGTGCACTAAATATCTCTGATGATGGCAGGTATATTCTGGCATCGACAGCGGGCGACAATTGTGTTTCTCTGTTCGAAATCAACCAGCAGACAGGAGAACTGACACGTCTGTTTTATCTGCCGACGAGTGGCGAGTATCCCAAGGATGCAGCGCTATTTCCTGACAACAGGCATTTGGTAAGTCTGAATCATGAGTCGAACACGATGACGTTCTTCCGTGTAGATTATGAACACAATTATATGGTTATGAACGGCAAGGAGCTTGAGATTAATCAGGCAAATTGCATTATCTTCCATGAACTTCCATAATTGAAAAAAATTGGGAAGGAGAAAATATGCAAATGTGGTTGAAGGACACAGGAAAGCTGACCGCTGCATTTGAACAGGATGGAAATGAAATCATAGAAAAAACTGCGGTATTGACTGCCGCAGTTTTTATTATGGGCATATAATTTCGAAAAGAGAACTTTTTCAAACATAAAATTGTTTGATTTTGTCGATTCTGGATGTCATATTCTGCAGAAGCATATCCAATACTGTGATTGCTGTCATGGATTCCACCACAACAACGGCGCGCGGCACAATGACAGGGTCGTGCCTGCCTTTGATTTGGATGGTAAGGTCCTCCCCATTTTTGTTTACCGTTTCCTGTTTCTGGAAAATGGACGGCGTAGGTTTGAAATAGGCTCTCAGCACGAGTTCAGAGCCGTCACTGATACCTCCTAAAATACCTCCGGCATGGTTTGTTGCCTTGGTTACGGATGATCCGTTCATGCGAAAGCTGTCATTGTTGGTGGAGCCGTTTGCGGAAGCTGCTCTGATGCCGTCGCCGATCTCGAACGCTTTGACAGCGCCAATTGACAGGATTGCCTTTGCGAGATTGGCGTCTAATTTTTCGAACACAGGTTCTCCGATCCCGGCAGGCAGATTTGTAACGCGGCAGGCAATGATGCCGCCAGCGGAATCCAAATGTTCCATACATTCTTTGAGATAATTTTCTGCTCTGAGAGAAGCTTCTTTGTCCGGCATTCCTGTAGGATTCTTTCTTGCCTCTTCGATATCAAGCTGGTCTATGGGGCATTGCGGGTCTGGAATCTCGATCGTGCCGATTGCCTGCGTGTAGGCAGTGACTGTGATGCCAAGCGCTGCCAGCAGCTTTGAGGCGATGGCGCCTGCCGCGACGCGTCCAATCGTCTCGCGTCCAGAGGAACGTCCGCCGCCGCGGTAGTCCCGAAAGCCGTATTTCTGGTCAAAGGTGTAATCTGCGTGTCCAGGACGGTAGTAGGATGCAATCTCACTGTAGTCTGAGGACCTTTGAGATGTATTGCGCACAAGCATGGAGATGGGCGTGCCCGTCGTTGTTCCCTCAAAAATACCAGATAGGATTTCGATGCTGTCTGCCTCCTTTCGCTGTGTTGTATAGCGGGAGGCGCCGGGCTTTCTCCTGTCGAGAAAGGTCTGAATGTCCGCTTCGCTCAGCGAAAGACCTGCGGGACATCCATCGACTACAACGCCGATTCCTGAACCGTGGGATTCTCCCCAAGTGGTGATTTTAAATATATTTCCGAATGTAGATCCTGACATGATGCTGTTCTCCTTTTTTCGATTTGGATATTGTGTTCGATATTGTGCAAAATCACTGTTTCTTGCATGTACTCTAAGATATTATAATTGCAAATCCTATAAAAATCAATAAATATAGGAGAAATAAAGGAGAACATAAAAAATTTTTCTTGATTTATTCAACATATTGATGCAAAATGAAAAATAGTGTGTTATGATTAGATTGTATAATATGTATTGCATATAATACATTTGTATTTTGGCAGGACTTCACGACAAATTGGAGATGAGACACAATGAAAAGGACATGGAAAGATAATCTGACATTGAGAATGCAGCGGCAGGTAAAAAACCATAAGTGGCTGAAGAAGCCAATCACAGGTTTTATGATTTTAGTTACTTTATTTTATAATATAGCATCTTATTTTGAATACAATACAAAACGTTTTGCAAGTGTTTTGGTTATCTTGATATTTTTTGTAGTGAGCAGTAGTTTTTCCTTCCTGCCAGCATTGGAAAACATAGAGACGGCGTATGAGTCAGAATGGGCAGAGATACAGGAGAGTTACGAATATGTCCCGACAATGTTTCACCTGTCAGAGGACATGCTTGATGATAATGATGTCTTGTTAGGGTACGACAACGAAGAACTCGACGTGTCAGCCGAGGAAATCGACCAGTATTCGCTGGATGATATCCTGGAGGCAAACGAGGTAAGTAAAGGAACGCGCAGCGCAGCGTCCGCCACAGCAGCCCGGCTGTCAAAAGACGACTGGCAGTTAGTCTTGGTAAACAAGCAGCATCCGGTGCCGGAGGATTATACCTTTACACTGGGAAAGATCAAAGGCTCCATGAAATGTGACGTGCGGATTATTGATGATCTGATGGACATGATGCAGGCTGCAAAGGCAGACGGCATCAAATTAGTCGTCTGTTCTCCCTACAGGGATTACAACAGGCAGACGGTACTCTTTAATCGAAAAATTGATTACTATATGGAAAAGGGACATTCTTATATGGAGGCATACAAATTTGCATCCATGACAGTGACCGTTCCCGGTGCGAGTGAGCATCAGATTGGATTGGCTTTGGATATTGTGTGTACGACCTATGCAGGGCTTGAGATTGGCTTCGGTGAGACGACAGCCGGAAAATGGCTCAAAGAGCATTGTGATGAATACGGGTTTATTCTTCGGTATCCACAGGGTAAAGAGTATATCACAGGGATTCAGTATGAGCCATGGCATTTCCGTTATGTGGGAAAGGAAGCCGCTTCTCAGATCATGGAGCGTGGTATTACATTGGAAGAATTTCTTGAGGAGTTGGAATAAATGTATAAAATACTAAAACAAGAGGGGCGTGCCAAGCGCGCAGAGATGACAACAGTGCATGGTACGATTCAGACACCGGTGTTTATGAATGTCGGTACAGCAGCGGCAATCAAAGGAGCGGTATCGACTGCGGATTTAGAGGAGATTGGCACACAGATCGAGCTGTCAAACACATACCATCTCCATGTCAGGACAGGGGATGTGGCAATTAAAAAATTAGGTGGTCTGCACAAGTTTATGTCATGGAGTAAACCGATTTTGACCGACTCCGGCGGATTTCAGGTCTTTTCGCTCGCGGGGCTTCGCAGGATTAAAGAGGAAGGCGTCTATTTTAACTCTCATATAGACGGCAGAAAGATTTTTATGGGACCAGAGGAGAGTATGCGCATTCAATCAAACCTTGCCTCCACGATCGCGATGGCATTTGACGAGTGTCCGCCCAGCAAGGCAGACAGGCAGTATGTTGAAAATTCTGTCGCGCGCACAACGCGCTGGCTGGAGCGCTGCAAAACAGAAATGCAGAAGCTCAATACACAGGAGGATACCATCAATAGAAATCAGATGTTATTCGGTATTAATCAGGGGGCAGTCTATGCAGACATTCGGATTGATCATGCAAAGCGGATTTCGGAGATGGATTTAGATGGTTATGCAGTTGGCGGATTAGCTGTCGGAGAGACACATGAAGAGATGTATTACATTTTGGAGGAGACTGTTCCGTATCTGCCAAAAGACAAGCCGACCTATCTGATGGGCGTAGGGACACCGGCAAATATTCTGGAAGGCGTAGCGCGCGGCATCGACTTTTTTGATTGTGTGTATCCAACCAGAAATGGGCGTCATGGGCATTTATACACAAATCAAGGCAAAATCAATCTGTTTAATGCCAAGTATGAACTAGATTCCAGACCGATTGAGGAGGGATGCGGCTGTCCTGCGTGCCGCCGATATTCGAGAGCTTATATCCGCCATTTGTTAAAGGCAAAAGAAATGCTTGGCTTGCGGCTCTGCGTACTGCACAATCTGTATTTTTATAATACTATGATGACTGAGATTCGTGATGCGCTCGATGCAGGGGAATTTGCTGCCTACAAGAAGCGCAAGTTGGAAGGAATGGCTGCGAAACAGGAAACCGAAGGCTGAACGGTTACGCCGCTTTAGTTACGCTGCTTTATAAATATTTTACTTGAAGTCTTGGAAAATATTGTGTATGATATATACTATGTGTTTGACTGTGTACAAACAGTTCTAAACGGCGATATAGGAGGAATAATTGAAGATGAATTTATTGTTGGCAGAAGCAGATGCAGCAGCGGCTGGACAAGGGGCTGCAAGTATGATATCACTGGTTGTCATGGTGGTATTTTGGTTTGGAATCATGTATTTTCTGATGATTCGTCCTCAGAGAAAAGAGCAGAAAAAGAAGGCTGCTCTCGTTAATTCGGTGGAAGTAGGCGATAGTATTCTGACTACCAGCGGTTTTTACGGCATTGTGATTGATGTCACAGACGAAGATGTGATTGTAGAGTTCGGCAATAACAAGAACTGTCGTATACCTATGAAAAAGGCGGCAATCGAGCAGGTTGAAAAGCCAGACAGTGAATAGTAATGGCTTAAAAGGTCTCCTGAGTCTATCAGGGGATTTTTTATTGCTGCCATTTTTATTGCTTCTATTTAAAGAATGTGATATCATTAAGCGAATTGTATTGTCAAATTTTGTCGAAATATACATAGGAGTATGGCTATTTCAGGGAGGGTTGTATGTTATCGGTTGATGGGCAGATTTTACTCTTTATTCAGGAACATATACGAAATGCAGTGTGTGATGTATTTTTTGTAGGAATTACACATCTGGGTGATGCAGGAATCTTCTGGATCGTGCTGACAATTGGATTGTTGTGTTTTCAACGGACAAGGAGAGCCGGTATATTTTCGGTTTGTGCGCTGCTTGGCTCGCTGATTGTCAATAACATTCTCTTAAAAAATGTAATTGGCAGAGTCAGACCCTACGAGGTGGTCACAGGTTTGCAATGCATCGTTGCGCCTGCAGTGGATGCATCCTTTCCGTCAGGGCATACAGGCACCAGTTTTGCTTCTGCGGTATCAATATATGATCAATTGCCAAAAAAATACGCCGTGTTATTGATGATACTGGCGGCGCTGATCGCCTTTTCCAGACTGTATGTCGGGATTCATTATCCGACAGATGTGCTGGGTGGTCTGGTGACAGGTATTGGTATAGGACTACTTGTCAATAGAATTGGCAATAAAATGGTTGGTTTCAGAAAGGGATAAAGATGAGTACGATTGCAAAAGATGATTTCCATGCATGGGAATGGAAAAAAGATACAAAAAAGCAAACAAAAAGAACGCTTGTCAGCACGATTGTGATTGTAGCTGGTGTTGCGGTACTTGTAAACATGAATCGCTGGGATGCCCCTATTATAAAAGAACCTGTACAGGTTCAAACACAGCAGGCAATTTTGCCTGTACAGGTCCAGCGGATACAGGCTGTTCTTGGGACGACAGCGGGTGCGGCAAGCGTACTGGACAGTGACTTTATGCAGGCGTCTTTTCAGACAACAGCAGGTGCAGCAGCCATATTGGATCGTGAAGTGATTGTGGAACTGTCTGCCAAGGCTGTGCAGGAAGCTGCAGCAGAGGAGAGTGAATATGCTAATTTAGCGATTGCCAATGTAAACAATTATGTCAATGTCAGAAGTGCACCGAATACAGACAGCGAAGTAGTCGGAAAGATGTATGACGGTTCAGTCGCGCAGATTCTCTCGACAGCAGGTGCGGCGAACGAATGGTTTCAGGTCATATCTGGCAATGTGGAAGGCTATATTAAAGCAGAATATTTTATCTATGGTGATGCGGCGGCTTCTGTGGTAGACAATTATGTTATCCGCTATATCGAGGTTCAGGCTGATAGGCTAAATGTGCGCGTGGAGCCGGAGATTTCATCGGGCAGAATTGGCTACATTGACCACGGAGAACGTGCGAAGCTGATTGAGTGGGGAGAGGAATGGTCCAAGATACGCTATACAGATGCGCAGGAAGGATATGTGGCATCTGAGTATGTGACGGTTGTGGAAGAGTTTATCTATGCCAAATCGGTCGAGGAGGAGGCGGCAGAACAGGCTGCTATGCAAGAGCTGCGGGAGAGAACACAGGCGTCTGAGGAGGCGGTTCCTGAGCGTACGATGATATCTGCCGCACCGCCGCAGACGAACTACGCCTCGGTTTCAGCGTTGAGAAATGCAGTGGTAGACTATGCGATGCAGTACCTTGGCAACCGTTATGTACATGGCGGGCAAAGTCTTGCGTCGGGAACGGACTGTTCCGGCTTTACCTGCTATGTCTATCAGGCATTTGGCTATCATCTAAGCAGAACGCCGCAGGGACAGTATACTTCTGCGGGGCAGAGCATCGATATGGCGCAGATTCAGCCGGGAGATGTTATCTGCTATAGTTCCAATGGTTCAAGCTGTACCCATGTCGGGCTGTATATTGGCAATGGGCAGATCATTCATGCAGCAAATTCCCGAAAAGGAGTCATTATCAGCAATTACGATTATGATGGTGTTATTCTGGGAGTTCGCAGTATTGTTGAGTAGTCTGGTTTAAGATTTGGTCCGCGGTCAGAACCCAGTTCCCCAAAATCTCTTCACTCCATTTTTGGAGGCTGCTTAGATGAAAGGCTACACCGCCGTAGGGAATGATGCCGTGTGACTGGGCAAGTTTTTCGGTATAATCTTCAAGCAGATATACATTTTTGAGACGGACGGGTCCACTGGTGTAATGGCAGACCAGCGGAACAATCCCTGTATTTTCCTCCGAGATGGAGATACCATATTGGCTCACATGAAACGTAATCCATGCAAGCCCTTCGAGCATACTTTTGGGATTTTTCTGTGTGGATACATAATTGCCGAGCGAATAATAGCAGAGCGCGCGGTTTCCGTTCGCTGCTTCAATCCATGTGACCGGCTGAACGACATGCGGATGTGTACCGATAATCACATCCGCCCCGGCTTCTGTCATCTGCATTGCGAACTGTTCCTGAACACTGGATGGAACAGTGGCATATTCAATTCCCCAATGCGGACATACTATGACAATATCAGCCATCAGGCGTGCTTGCGCAATATCGGTGATTACTTGTGGGTTCAGCGTGGTAATATCAATATTTCGGC
>CAMWJQ010000072.1 GCA_947174615.1 uncultured Lachnospiraceae bacterium | reverse complement strand
GATTCATTCTGGGTCAAATTCTGGGTCAAATGCCAAAGCTCAAAAAAGTGGAAATTCAATCATTAAGGTTTATTGATTCAATGTATTCTGGGTCAGATTCTGGGTCAAATACATCATAAAACTCTCGAAATACAACGTTTCAGGTAATATTTCTTAGATTAATAAAATCTACGAAAATCCAAAGATGACGAACATCAAAAACAAAAAGGATGTGGATGATGTCTTTAGACAGTACCATGACAAAGATTGTCTGGCAGTACAGTGAGCCATTGCCGGAAGAAACAATGACGTTTCTAAGGGGAATTGCGGAGGATTGCTGTAAAGTCAAAAATTATGTCTATGAGCGGTATTCCGGGGTCAAAAATCTGAACAGTCTGACGCCGGTATACACCATTTTGAATGAAATGCGTTACTGCGGATTGAGGGAACAGCTGAATCTGCCAACCGTGTACTATGAACTCGCGATAGCAGATGCAGTGACAAACATCAAGTGCAGCTGGGGCATTGTAAAAAACAAGGTTGGCGAGAAAATTACTGCCAACGGGAATCTGAGTGACAATGACAGAATTTATCTCAGGACAGTACTCAAGATGGGAAGCGTCTATGCGGCAGTCTTAAATCGTCAGGAGTATGAGATGCCCAGAAAAGCAGCCGGACTTGATATTGATGTAAAACGGCTGAACAATCTGCTGTGCAGGCTGACCAGAAGATATCTAACCCAGCCAAAGACCGACAGTGTCAGCTCATTTCGAATATCGCCAAATGGTTATTCCTACAAAGACGGCGCAATGCGTATTGTATGCAGGGTTCCAAGAAAACGGATTTCTATACCATTAAAGGATGATCGCACTTTTGACAGGCAGATACAGGTCCATATCAAGGATAATTTCGTTGCGCTTGCAGTGCCCATCGAGGCAAAGATCAAGAAGCATCAGGATTACACAAATACAGTATATATCCACGTTGGAAATCAGGATATGTTTACGCTGTCCAATGAACATGTATATGGCGCATCGCTGTCGGAACTGACCTATCCAGAGACAGAACGGCTTGCAAAGAAAAATCAGGAAAGATACAGGATATACACAGCGTATAGACAGAATGCAGAGAGCGGCAACCGCCATAAAACAGAAAATATTGAGGCGAATAATCTTGGCAGGCGTAAGTATGACAGCCAGAAGGAAAAAGAAAAACGCAGAACAACAAATTTTATCAATGCAGAGATAAACAGAATGTTCAGGACAGAAAAACCTGCCCGCATCGTGATCACAAAGCCTGTCACAAAGAATAAGACCAAATTGCATTCCAAGTCAGGCAACAGGAAACTGACACGCAATTTTCGCGGATACATCAGGGAACGATTGATATATATATGTCAGGTCAATGCGATTGAGCTGATAGAGCTGAACTCCAAAGGAACAGGAAAAATATGTTCCGCGTGCGGCGCAGAAGGAAAGAGGCAGGGCAGAGATTTTTTCTGCGAAAGCTGTGGGTTCCAAACGACAATTGCCCTCAATTCTGCTAAAAATATACAACAGAAATATATGGAAAATCAAAAAGGTTCGTATGCACAAAACTGGGAATGAATGATCGAGAGATGATTTTACCGCTGCGCGGATTGCAGGGAAGTGCATTGACATAAAAGTAAACAGTCGGCATTAGCTAAGCAGATACAGTCGGATTTCCGACATGCTGCTGTCGGGTATGCCAGGACCGCGGCTTACGCGGAGCGAAGCGGAATTTTATATGCAGGCATATAAAATTTGCAGACGGAAACGTTCCGATAACCCTTATGATAATATAGAGATTGGAGGGAACCTGAGGTGAGAAGTGCACAAAAGCAGGAAGTATTAGGACTGATTGAAAGTCTGCACCAAGCTCATGAAGAGATCAAAGAAGCATTGAGTCAGAAAAGAATTGCAGTGGCACAAAATATGATTGCTGAATGTCAGGAGTTTGCAGTTTCCCTCGGTGAAAATATTGAAAGGCTGGAATGCCAGAAACATATTACAGTTTCATATGTGGAAGAGTATTGTGAAACACTTTTTCATGTTTATGAAGAATTAGCAAGTAATCATTTCAATGAAAATAAAATCAGTAAAATCTTAAAAAAACAGCTTCTCAAAGTTGAAAACAGCGTCAAGAACGATATTGTAGTCAAAAAAGAGGCAGTATTTCTGCCATACAAGGCAAGCATGTGGGACAGCTTAGAGAGTGTATGGAAAGCGGCAGACGAAGATGAGGCATGTGATGCTTACGTTATACCGATTCCATATTATGATAAGAATCCAGATGGAAGCTTTCGAGAGATGCACTATGAAGCAGATCAATATCCCGCATATGTCCCAATTACACGATATGACGAATTTAATTTTGAACAGCATCGACCGGATATAATTTTTATACACAATCCTTATGATAAATTTAATCTCGTCACAAGCGTACATCCATTTTTTTATTCGGATAATTTGAAAAAGTTTACAGACAAACTCGTCTATATTCCATATTTTGTGTTGGGTGAAATCAAGCCCGACGAAAATGAAAAGATCGAAGGCATGAAGCATTTCTGCACCGTGCCGGGCGTATACAATGCAGACAAAGTGATCGTGCAGTCAGAGGACATGCGTCGGGTATATATCAAAGTATTGATGGATGCAGCCAATGACCACAGCGAAGCTGCCAGAACCTTTCTGGAAAATAAAATCCTCGGACTCGGCTCACCCAAGTTTGACAAAGTGGCAGACACAAAAAGAGAGGATCTTGAGATACCGGAAGAATGGTTAAGGATTATCCAGAAGCCCGACGGGAGCTGGAAGAAGATAATCTTCTACAATACAAGTGTTGCAGGATTGCTGGCACATAATGAAAAGATGCTTGTAAAGATGGAGTACGTGTTCCGCACATTCAAAGAAAATCAGGATGAAGTGGCACTCTTGTGGCGACCACATCCGCTGGTTAAAGCCACTGTAGAAAGCATGCGTCCGCAGCTCTGGACTGCGTATGACAGGATTGTCAAAAACTATCAAGAGGAAGGCTGGGGGATCTATGATGACTCGGCGGATCTGGACAGAGCGATCGAGATCAGTGATGCGTATTATGGCGATGGCAGCAGTGTCGTGCAGCTGTACCAGCAGACGGGGAAGCCGATTATGATGCAGGATGTGGGGATTGTGGATTGAAAAAGGATAAAATGAATAACCAATACATAAAGGAATTAACAGAAAAAATAGAAAATACAGAATTTTGGTATGGAAACAGTCCGCAGACAAAACTTGATTCTTATAATGGCGGAATCGAGTTATTAGTTGATACATTCACCAGACATAAGGAAAGCAAAGCTCAATTATTTTTTATAGGAAATGGCGGGAGTTCAGCTATTGCAAGTCATATGACAGCAGACTTTATGAAAAATGGTGGTATGAATACTTACAGTCTATATGATAATGCAGTTACTACATGTATGGGAAATGATTATGGCTATGAATATATCCTTTCAAGACCGATGGAATTCCTTGTGAGAGAAGGAGATCTTGTAGTGGCAATTAGCAGTTCGGGAAATTCAGAAAATATTATTAATGCCGTGCAGGTTGCAAAGAAAAAGCAGGCATCTGTGATAACCTTTACAGGCTTTAAATCAGATAATCGCGCAAAGCAACTGGGGGATATCAATGTTTATGTACCTTGTGAAAAATATGGGATGGTGGAATCCATTCACAATCTGATATTGCAACAGATAGTTGATATAATTATGGATCGAGATGGAGTACGATTCTAAAGATAGTTATGTGTATAATTGATAATAAAAGACCAGCAGTGTTTTTAGACCGAGATGGAGTTCTTACTGTTGAAAAGGGATATGTTACTGCTAAGAAGGACATGGAAATATTTTCGTATGTAGCGGAGTGCATCAAACAGATTCATCTTAAAGGGTATTATGCAATTGTTGTCACGAATCAAAGTGGCGTGGCAAGAGGGCTTTTTACAGAGGAGATTCTTCGTGAGATGAATAATGAACTAATAGATAGAACAGGTGTAGATGCAGTTTTTTATTGTCCGCATCATCCAGAAGGAAAAATTAAGCAGTATAGATGCCTTTGCCATTGCCGCAAGCCGGAGACAGGTATGTTTGAGATGGCATGCAAGCAATTTAATATAGACATAGAGAAATCGTATATGGTAGGAGATCGGGCAGGGGATATTGTAGTAGGGAAAAATCTTGGAGTAAAAACAGTACTAGTAGATTCAGGGTATGGAGTATTGGGGCTTGAACAAAATGTTAAACCAGATTACATATTGGATGATTTAAGGAATGTTATAAATATATTGGAATAGGGAGCGTAAGTATATGATTTCATTAGTTACCGGAGGTTGTGGATTTATTGGTTCTCATATGGTGGACAGATTGCTGGTGGAGGGACATACAGTACGAGTAATAGACAACTGGACAACAGGCAGACCGGAAAACCTTGTACATCAGAAAGATAATCCAAATTTGACTGTTTATCATATGGATATCAGAAACAGAGAAGAAATAGTATCAGTATTTAAAGATGTTGATTATATATTCCATTTTGCAGCACTGGCAGATATTGTGCCATCCATTCAAAAACCGTGGGAGTATTATTCATCCAATGTGCTTGGTACATTTAATGTAGTGGAGTGTGCAAAGAAGGCGGGAATCAAAAAGCTTGTCTATGCGGCATCTTCTTCCTGTTATGGTATACCTGACAGGTATCCAACCAGTGAGAATGCAGCGATCAGACCACAGTATCCCTATGCACTGACAAAGAGATTAGGTGAGGAGACAGTACTTCATTGGGGACAGGTTTATGGGATGCCTGTAGTAACGCTAAGATTGTTTAATGTGTATGGAACCAGGTCAAGGACATCGGGAACATATGGAGCTGTATTTGGCGTATTTCTGGCACAAAAGCTCGCTGGAAAACCATTTACTGTAGTAGGGGATGGAAAGCAGACAAGGGATTTTACATATGTGACAGATATCGCAGATGCATTTTACACGGCGGCCGTATCCGATGTTGTACAGGATACATTCAATGTAGGGAGCGGCGGGACGTATTCGGTGAACTATCTTTGTGAATTGTTAGGTGGAGAGGTGACGCATATTCCCAAACGACCTGGTGAGCCTGACTGTACATTTGCTGATACTACAAAGATTGAAAATGCATTAGGATGGAAGGCAAAAGTAAGTTTTGAAGAAGGGGTGCAAAAAGTTCTTGACAATATTGACTATTGGGCAGAAGCGCCTGTGTGGACACCCGACAGTATTGGAGATGCGACCAGAGACTGGTTTAAATATTTAGGAAAATAAAAGTTCGAAAGGGATAGGATAATGGGTAAGATTATTACCAAGGAAGAGTACAGGGAAAAAATTAAAGACAGAATCAGACAGGAACATAAGACTGTGGTGCTCTGCCATGGCGTATTTGACCTTATTCATCCGGGGCATATCATTCATTTTGAACAGGCTAAACATATGGGGGACATTTTAGTGGTGTCCATTACTTCGGAAAAGTATGTGAGAAAAGGACCAGGGAGACCATATTTTAATGATGAGATGAGAATGAAATTCCTTGAAGCAATACAGTTTATTGATTATGTGATGCTGTCAGAAGGCAATACAGTTGATGATATTGTTGAATTGGTGGAGCCTGATATTTATGTAAAAGGTGAAGAATATAAAAATCCAAAGGATGACATTACAGGAAAAATATCTGAGGAGCAGAAACTGGTAGAAAAGCATGGAGGACAAATCAGATTTACGGGGGGGCAAGTATTTAGTTCAACGCATTTAATTAATACAGCGTTATCAGGATTACCAGAAGATGTACGTTCTTATATGGAGAACTTCAAACAGAAGTATTCTATGAAAGATATCAAGGAGTATGCTGAAAAAATAAGTAAATTAAAAATCTTGGTAATAGGAGATATTATCATTGACAGATATACATATTGCAATGTGCAGGGAATTATGAGCAAGGATATGGGATATTCTGCCAGGCTGAAAGGTACAGAGGAGTATTTTGGTGGGGCGGCTGCTATTGCAAGGCATATTTCATCGTTCAATGAAAATGTAACATTACTGTCAATGATTGGAAATGAAGAAGATATTCGTTTGCGTTTGTTTGATAAGTTAGCAGAACAAATGAATCTAAAGTTAGTCTATAGCGAAAAAGTACCAACGATTATAAAGCATAGATATCTTTCACGCAATGAAAAGCGTGAAGAGTATAAAAAAATTTTTGCAATCACTAACATTCCAGAAAAACCAGGTTATGAGAAAGATGCATTTGAAAAGTTTATTGATCGGATAAATGAAAATATAAGTAATTATGATGTGGTATTTTTATGTGATTTTGGGCATGGATTGGTGGAGAACACTGTGATGGAGATTGTCCAGAACAAGGCAAAGTTTTTGGTATTGAACTGCCAGACGAATTCTTCTAATAAGGGAATGAATATTATAACAAAATACCACAGAGCGGATGCATTTACATTGGATCAGCAAGAACTTGCAATAGCGTATCCCTCTTATTCAGATGATGAAGAAACCAAGCTGAAAAAATTAAGAAAGCATTTAAAAGGAAATGGATGGCTTACAAGAGGTCCATTAGGTGCATTGCAGATTGAACAGGAAAAGATAGAAATATGTCCAGCATTCACATTATCTGTAAAAGATACTGTGGGGGCTGGGGATGCTTTTTTTGCACTGTCAGGAATCTTTACAGCCGCAGGCGCACCAACAGGGATAGGAACCTTTATGGGAAATATCGGAGGAGCGCTTGGTGCCAATATTGTAGGAAACAGAGAACATATTGAAAAAGTAAATGCATTGAAATTTGCAAGTACTTTATTGAATGTATAAGTGCTCACAGGTTGATAAATAAGAAAATCCTATAACAAGAATAAATAAAACTTAAAAATGAAGGAGAACAAAAAATAGACATGGCAGATAACATTAGAATGGATTCTCATAAGTTAATATATCATCCAGATGTGGTTGCAAAATGGCTTGCAGGTGAGAATATCTATCCAATAGAGATAGAAATATCTCCCAGTGGTGCATGCAATCACAGATGTGTGTTTTGTGCAGTAGATTATGTTGGTTATCAGCCAAGTTTTTTGGACAAAGAAACAATACTGAGAGATATAGCACAAATGAGCAAAAAAGGATTAAAAAGTGTGATTTGTTCAGGAGAAGGCGAGCCACTTTTGAATAAAGACATGCCTGATATTGCAAACGGAATTAAGAAATGTGGTGTTGATGTTGCAATGAGCACAAATGGTGTATTGTTTACAAAGGAAAAAATAGAGGAATGCTTAGATGCTTTTACATGGATACGATTTAGTATAGCGAGTATGGAGGAAAAATCCTACGAGCAGATACAGCAGGGAAAAGCTGGAGATTTGGAACGAGTGAAAGCAAACCTTTCAGAAGCAGTGCGCACAAAAAGAGATAAAAAATTAAAAACAACGCTGGGTGTACAATGTCTGCTGCTGCCTGAAAATATGGCACAGCTTCCAGATATAGCAAAACAACTTCAAGAGATAGGAATTGACTATTTAACAGTAAAACCATATTCGCAGCACTTACATAGTGAAAATACATTCCAGATAGATTATAATGCGATGTTGGAATTAGAAGAAGAATTAAAAGAATATGAAACAGAGAAGTTTTCAATATATTTTAGGGCAAATGCTATGAAAAAGATGCATCTTAAAAAATGTTATATTCAGTGTTATGGTTTGCCATTTATGACACATATAGATGCAAAAGGAAATATCTGGCCATGCGTAGCGCATATTGGGACAGAAGCGTTTTGTTATGGGAACATCTATGAGCAGACTTTTGAGGAAATATGGGAAGGTAGAAAGAGAAAAAAAGTAATAGAGCAGTTGAATGCACTTGATGTTAATAAGGTGTGCAGAGAGTCATGCAGACTAGATGAAATAAATAAATATTTGAATGAATTAAAACATCCAGGAGAGCATGTGAACTTTATATAGAAAAATAAAATTGGCTTAATATAACAGACGGAATTAAATAATGAGGAGAAAACAAATGGAAAAGGCAACACCATATAGTAATCTGAAAATATTTGCACATGCACAGGAGTTAAATGATATAGGTGAAAATAAAAGAACAGCACCAATCTATGTGCGGATTAAACCAACAAACTATTGTAATCATAAGTGTTATTATTGCAGTTATGCAGATAACGAACTTGGACTTCGGGATTCTGTAAACAGACAGGATCAGATTCCTTGGGAAAAAATGCAGGAAATTATTTCAGATATGAAAGATATGGGAGTAAAAGCAGTAACATTCAGTGGTGGCGGTGAACCATTGGTATATCCTTATATTGTTGAGACAATGCAAAAGGTTTTAGACGCAGGGATTGATTTATCTATTATCACGAATGGGCAGATGCTTAAAGACGCAAGAGCACAGGTGCTTGCAGATGCTAAGTGGGTGAGGATATCATTTGACTCAGCAAATGCAGAAACATATGCAAAAGTCAGACAGCTTCCAGTGACAGCTTTTGATGAAGTCTGCGAGAATATACGCAAATTTGCCAAAATTAAAAAAAAGAATTGTGAATTGGGAATTAATTTTGTGATTAACCATGAAAATGCAGAGCAAATATATGATATGGCAAAATTAGTGAAAGAACTGGGAGTAAATCATATTAAATATACGGCGCGCGTTACAAAGGATTTATTTGATTATCATGAACTTTTTAGACAGAAAGCGATTGCTCAAATTCATCGGGCAAAGGACGAGATGGAATGCAGCAGTTTTAGAGTGATTGACAAGTATACTGGCGATTTTGATTCTGCGTTAGTGTTTCACCGCTGTTATGATAAGTGTTATATAAATAGAATTTTTGCAGTAATAGCGGCAGACAGTAAGGTGTATTTTTGCCATGACAAAGCATATGTAAATGAAGGTGTCGTAGGAGATTTAGCCAATCAATCTTTTAAAGATTTATGGTATTCTGAAGAAATCATCAAAAGATATCAGGAATTTAATCCGCAGAAAGAATGTAACCACCATTGTGTTTATGATGATAGAAATGAACTTTTAAATACTTTTTATAGTTTGGAAAGAAATCATATTAATTTTATTTAGTGGAGCAGGACATGGAGCGAATAGAGGATATAGCTAAAGAGATAAGAAAACAAATATACCGAATAGCGCATTTTGCAGGAGGAGGACATATGGGAGCGTCCTTTTCAATGGCAGATATTATCAGCGTGCTCTATTTTGGAAACGTATTAAGATATAGTGCTAAAAATCCTAATTGGGAGGACAGAGATAAATTTATACTAAGTAAGGGTCATGCATGTTATGCATTATATGCAGTTCTTGCAAAGGCTGGGTATTTCCCCGAAAGTGAATTAAAAACCGTGGGAAAAATTGGCTCAAAGTTTGGCGGACATCCTAAAATTTATGAGATACCTGGTGTAGAGGCATCAACAGGGGCGCTTGGACATGGTTTATCATTTGCCATAGGAATCGCATATGCCAATAAGGCTGATTACAAAAACAATCATGTATATGTAGTACTTGGTGATGGTGAATGCCAGGAAGGATCGATTTGGGAAGGGGCGTTATCTGCACCAACATTAGAACTTGACAATATGACGGTAATCGTGGATCACAATAAACTGCAGGCGATGGATAATCTGGAAAATATTGTGCATATGAAGCCGTTTTCTGATAAGTGGAAAGCATTTGGTTGGAATGTGGTTGAGATTAATGGACACAATTATGATGATATCCGTGAAGCGTTGCTTATAAGAAAAAAAGGAACACCAACACTGATTGTCGCCAATACGATTAAAGGGAAAGGGGTATCCTTTATGGAGAATATTCCAATCTGGCATTATCGTATGCCAAATGAACAGGAACTTCCTAATCTAATGCAGGAGCTTGGATTGACAGAGGGGGATTTAAAATGAGAACAGCTTACCTGGATACATTGTATGAATTGGCAAGCAAAGATAAAAGAGTATATGCATTGATATCAGATAACGGAGCAATTGTATATGATAAGTATCGCAGAGATTTACCAGAACAATATCTGAATCTTGGTATATCAGAAGCAAATATGCTTGGAATGGCTGCTGGAATGGCAAGTTGTGGAAAAATACCATTTGCATATACGATAGGTGCATTTCTTGCTTACAGGGCATTTGAATTTATACGAAATGATATCTGTATTCAAAAGCAGAATGTAAAAGTTGTAGGAACTGGAGCTGGGGAAGTGTATAGTGCATTGGGACCAACACATCATTCAACAGAAGATATTGGAGGACTTCGTACATTACCTAATTTGACAATTTTGTGTCCAGCAAGTCCATTAGAAGTGAAAAAAGCAACCCAGGCAGCATATGAACAAGAAGGTCCTGTTTATCTAAGGCTTGGTACAAATAAAGAACCTGAGATATATAATAATGACTATTTATTTAAAATAGGAAAAGGCGTAACGTTAAAAGATGGAAAAGATATAACATTAATAGGTACAGGAAGTATCTTGAAAGATATATTAGATGTAGCAAATAAACTTCAACAGGAAGGTGTTACTGCAAGAGTAATCAATATACATACGCTCAAACCAATTGACAAAGAGCTTATTATGAAAGCAATTGAAGAGACAAAAAAGATTATAACAATAGAAGATCATAGTGTAATTGGCGGACTTGGAAGCGCAGTTGCCGAAATAATTGCCGAATCAGGGAAAGGTGTTGCGTTTAAACGGATCGGGCTTCATGATTTTTCAAAAGGGTATGGAAGTTATGCACAAGTGAAAGAACTAAATGGAATTGGTACAGGACAAATTATTGATTCTGTTAAAATGCTTTTATCATAAAATCGTAGGAGAACTGACAGATGAATAATGATTTTTTGGAGTATTATGGAGAACATTCCATATCTCCAGTGCGGCAGGATATTACAGATATTGCATTACATTATGAGCGGAGAAAGAAAGTATACAGGCAATGCGGTATTCCACTATTAGCTTTTAGAAATGCAGAATTGTTAGAAATAGGTGCCGGGGGAGGGTATAATACGCTAGCTTTTTTTCACTGGAATGCAAAACATATTGACTTGGTTGAGGCGAATCCGCAAGGGATTGCTGATATGCAGAAACTTTTTGCAGAGCAAAAAATTCCAGAGAACAAATATACTATATTCAAAAAAAGAATAGAAGATTTTAATATTGATAAGAAATACGATATTGTTATCGCAGAAGGATTTTTGCCATATATTTATAATCAACGTGAGGTAATCAATAAACTGCAGGATTTAACAGCATCAGAGGGGATTGTAGTCATTACATGCAGTGATGATGTATGTATGTTTATTGAATCAATGAAAAGACTGATAGGAATATCACTTGTTTCAGCAATAGATAGTTATAGTGTAAAAGTAGATTATTTATGCGATTTATTTGAACCACAGCTTAAAAAACTGCGGGGAGTATCAAGAAGTGCTAAGGACTGGATCCAGGATCAGATTTTAAATCCGGCCGGAGTGAATGGAATGGAATTGTCATTGCTACAGGCAATAGAGTATTTTGAAAAAGAGTTTGACATATTGGGAAGTTCGCCACATATGTTTACAGACTATTCTTGGTACAAAGATATTTGGTATGACTATAAAAAAGAATATAAAGAACAGTTTCGAAAAAAGAGAATGAATTTATTGCAGACAAATGCACCAGAGAGAATTCTGTCTATAGAACAATCAGACAGTTTAACACAGCGTTTTGTATCAATTAAAAACCTGGCAGCAAAATATGAAAAAACATTAAAGA
>CAMWJQ010000071.1 GCA_947174615.1 uncultured Lachnospiraceae bacterium | reverse complement strand
CTCATGACGCAGATCCCGTAATATAATTTTGCGATGCTTCGTGAGAAATGCCATCTCTCGTATTCTCTGTTTCAGAATGTCATAATCAAAAACCGTCTCCTCAAATATTTCCGGATCAGGAAGAAATGTAACTTTAGACCCTGTTTTATCAGGATCACATGTGCCGATGATCTTGAGAGGATAGCAGACACGACCGCGTTCATAACGCTGCTTGTAGATTTTACCGTCAATACTAATCTCCACCTCAAGCCATGTAGAGAGCGCATTCACCACAGATGCACCTACACCGTGCAACCCGCCGGAAACCTTATAGCCTCCGCCGCCAAACTTGCCTCCGGCATGAAGGATTGTAAACACTACCTCTACTGCCGGAATTCCTGCTTTTTGATTGATGCCAACAGGAATTCCACGTCCATTGTCTATCACAGTGACAGAATTATCAGGATTGATCGTCACATCAATCGTGTCGCAGTATCCTCCGAGCGCCTCATCCACTGCATTGTCCACAATCTCATACACTAGATGATGCAGTCCCCTCGAGGACGTGCTTCCGATATACATTCCTGGTCTTTTCCTGACTGCCTCAAGCCCCTCCAAGATCTGTATCTGGTCTGCTGTATAATCAGTGTTCATATATTTCCTCCCATTCTATTCATGAATCACGCCGTCTGAAACCTCAAAAACCTTATTAATCTCAAATCGGTTGTTCACAAACTCCTCCAATCCTGTGCAGGTGATGATTGTCTGGATCTCACCAATGCTGTTTAACAAATAATTCTGCCGGTTACTGTCAAGCTCTGACAACACATCATCCAACAGCAGAAGCGGTACATCCTTTGTCACTTTCTTGACAAGTTCAATCTCTGCCAGTTTTAAGGAAAGCGCTGCTGTCCGCTGCTGTCCCTGAGAGCCAAACTTTCTGATATCAACCGTTCCAACGACAAATGAAAAATCATCGCGGTGCGGACCAATAGAGGTCTGTTTCAGCCGGATATCCCTCTCCTGACACTTTTGCAGTTTTTCCTCAAAATCCAAAGCCAGTACATCAGGTTCATAGACAATCTGAAGTTCTTCTTTTCCACCAGACAATTTCAGATGAATCTCATAAATAATTTCATTTAACTGTCTGATAAAAGTATTTCTCTGTTCAATAATCTTCTGTCCAAATGATACTAATTGTGTATCCCACAAAAACAGCGTATCCTTAAGACCCGGATTTGAATATAAATCTTTCAGAAGTCTGTTTCGCTGATTTACAATCTTATTGTAATGATTCAGATTGTGCAGATACACGCTGTCTAGCTGGCACAGCTCCATATCGACAAAACGCCGCCGCTCAGACGGACCGTTCTTGATAATGGACAAATCCTCAGGAGAAAAAAATACCACATTCAAAAGCCCCAGCAAATCTGCTGCTTTCTTAATCTTTTGTCCGTTGATGGCAATGCCTTTTGACTTATTTTTCCTCAAATGCATATCCACACGATTCTCAAGGCTGTCCTTCATCACATAAGTACGAATATGTGCCTCTTCTGAATCAAACTTGATTATATCTTTATCTTTGCTGCCCTTGTGGGATTTTGTCGTGGCAGACAGGTAGACTGCCTCTAAGATATTCGTCTTTCCCTGTGCGTTGTCCCCATATAAAATATTGGTTCTGCTGTCAAAATGAATCGACAGCGTTTCATAATTTCTAAAATTTTCGAGCTCTAGTGATTGGATTGTCATATATTCAGCCTCTCGAGCGAATCACAAAAGTATTTCCCTCAAAACACACTTCGTCATTTTCAATCAGTTTTTTTCCGCGCTGTGTCTCCACCTGCCCATTCACCTTCACTTGTTCATTCTGAATGACATACTTGGCGTCCACGCCGGATTCGACAAGACCTGCAAGCTTTAGCGCCTGCCCAAGCTTGATATACGCATCCTTAATTCGCACTTCTTCCATAACAAAATCCACCTCCATCTGCTGATCAACGATCCGTTCCCTCTTTGAATCAATTGACAGAACTAAACGTTACAGGCAGGATTAGATAGGTGTATGTCTCTTCGTTATCCTTGATAAAACAAGGCGCCTTGGAATTCAGGAGTTTAATTTCTACCTGTTCATCGTCAATCACTTTTAGCGCGTCGATCAGAAATTTGGGATCAAAACCAATCATCAGATCCTTGCCCTTCTTGGTAATGTCAATCTCTTCATTCAGGCTTCCGATGATAGAATTCATTTTTAATTCCATGATTTCATCTTGAATATTCAGAATAATCGGCTTCTTATCGCCCTCCTTCACAAGAAGTGTGGAGCGGTCAATACAATTTTGAAATTCTCTTTTATTGATCGTAACTTTTGTCTCATAATCAGCAGAGAGAATATTATCTATTTTCAGATAATCCCCCTCAATTAACCTTGATACAACAGTAGTACTGTCAAACTCAAATAAAATATGTTTGTTGGTAAAGAAAATATTGACGTCTTTATTGGCGTCACCCGGAAGAATTTTGCTAATCTCGCTCAGTGTCTTTCCAGGTACAATCACTTTTTTGGCAGGATATGAATTTTTCAGATGAATACGCCGCAGGGAAATTCTCAAACCGTCCGAAGAAACAACCTTCAACATATCATCATGAATTTCAAAGAGTTCTCCTGTCAGGATTTTATTCGTAAAATTATCTGCTATTGAGAAAATCGTCTGCCGTATAATTTCTTTTAATGTAAACTGTGAGACACAGATTGATTCTGAACGGTCAATCTGCGGTAAGTAAGAGAAATCTTCTCCTGATTTTCCCACGATATTAAATTTTGCTTTTTCACAGGTAACCGTCGCTTTGTAAGAAGGGTCTGTCGAGATGGTAACATCATTATCCGGAAGTTTCCTTACCATCTCGAGAAAGATTTTGGCATCAAGAGCAATGATTCCTTTTTCTGCAATCTCTCCTTCTATAATTGTTTCAATACCAAGTTCCATATCGTTAGCAGTTAGTTTAATTTCACCTTTTGATGCGTCAATAAGGATACACTCAAGTATTGACATTGTAGTTTTACTTGGTACAGCCTTAGAAACAGTGTTTACACCATTTAAGAGATTTGTTTTTGAACATATGATTTTCATGTGTATAACTCCCTTCGCTGTAATAGTGATGCTTCAGGCAGCGCGCGCACTGCTGAAAAAATATATAATAATATATAAATTCGTAGTAATCATAGTAATAGGCGTGGAAATGTGAATAATCCGGTTTTTGCCCGAAATACGGGAAAAGTTGTCGAAAATATCCTGTGGATAACCTTCAGAATAATTGTCAAGGTATTCAGATTTATTCACATTTCGGCATTTAGGAAGGTGTCAGCTTCTTCTTAATGGTCTCGATTTTATTTTCCAAATCCTCATCTGTTTTGAGTTTTTCCTCAATCTTTTCCACACCATGGATGACCGTTGTGTGGTCTTTCTTTCCCAGATAGGAAGCGATCATCTGCAAGGAAGTGTCCGTCAGATGACGGCACAGGTACATAATGATCTGTCTGGGCAGGACGTATTCTGAGTTTCGCTTTTTGGAAGTGATATCCTCCTTGGAAATATTAAAATGCTCTGCCACGACGTCAATGATTAAGGCGGGAGTCAGCTCACGCACCTGATCTGGATAAATGACATCTTTGAGTGCATCTTCAGCAAGCGCTAAGTTTAGCTCTTGTTTATTCAGACGGGCATTTGCCATCACTTTATTGAGTGCACCTTCTAACTCCCGAATGTTGGATTTAATGTTTGTTGCGATATACTGGATAATCTCATCGTCAATTTCTTTATCATACATCTCAGCGTTTTTGCGCAGAATCGCCATTCGAGTTTCGTAATCCGGCGGCTGGATGTCTGCGATCAGTCCCCACTCGAAACGGGACCGGAAACGTTCATCTAAAGTCTCCATTTCTTTAGGCGGTTTATCAGAGGAGATGATAATCTGCTTTCCTGCAGAATGAAGGACATTAAACGTGTGGAAAAATTCTTCCTGGGTGGACTCTTTTCCTATTATAAATTGGATGTCATCGATCAGAAGGACATCGACGGTTCTGTACTTGTCACGCAGCTTTGTCATCACAGCGGCATTACCGTTTCGAATGGATTCAATCACCTCGTTCGTAAATTGTTCGGAAGTGACATACAGTACTTTTTTCTGCAGGTTTTGTTCCAGCACAAAATGACCGATCGAGTGCATCAAATGTGTCTTGCCCAGTCCGGCTCCGCCGTACAGATACAGGGGATTGTAGGCTTCTCCCGGCGATTCTGCCACAGCGAGCGCTGCGGAATGTGCAAATTTATTGTTATTTCCTACAACAAAGGTATCAAACTTATATTTGTTATTCAAATTAGCTGTTTCATGCTTGAGGTTATTTTTGCTTTTTTTAGGCTGCTCTGAGCTGTCCTCCACATCTTTGTCTTCCGCAGCGGCATCTTCCTCAGCGATAAAAATAACGTCATATTCATGATTCATCAGTTCAGAAATCGTTGCCTTAAAGCAAAAGTAGTAGTTTTTTTGAATATACTTTAATAATCGTGCTTGGGATGACGGGATCAGGATTGTTACAATATCTTTTTCAACCTTATAAAACTGCAGGGGTTTGACCCAGTTGTTGAAGGAAATTGCAGTAAGGTCATACTCATCGCGAATCATCTCCTTAATTTCATTCCATCTGTCTTTAATCTCGTTCATGCGATACCTCTGAAATTATTTAAAATTACAAACTCATACACATTAATAGTAACCCAAATGAGGAAAAAAAGCAAATAAATGTGAAAAAAATATTAGTAATCCCCAATAAATTGTTGATAATGTGGATAACTTTTTACATAAAATGTGGAAATTTGGATTTTTAAGGCACAAAAAATGAGAAATCCACAGAAATGTGGATAAGTATGTGCATTGTTATATACATCATCCACAGCGATATTTTATATCTCTCTGAGTTTTCACAAAATGGTTTTCTACATGTTTTCAACATGTTTTTAACGAGATATCCACAAGTTACCCACATTTTGTGGATATCTTGTGCAGAATGTGGATAGCAGTGTTTTTTCTGTGGAAAAGGTGTGGTTTGCTTTTTTGGGCTTGACTTCGATATTTTTATGGTATATAATCGTTATGATATTTTCTAATACTTTGAATGGATATCGCAAGATGTCGTCTGCTAGATGATGATGGAAGAACTTACTATGTTTGGCAGATGCCGGAATATCGGTTTTAGCAGTAAACTCACGGGCATTTGTCTGAGGTAAAATGAAGAAGGAGGTGTTTTGAATATGAAAATGACATTTCAGCCGAAGAAGAGACAGAGAAGTAAAGTGCATGGTTTCAGAGCCAGAATGAGTACACCGGGCGGGAGAAAGGTTTTAGCTGCCAGACGTGCGAAGGGAAGAAAGAGATTATCTGCATAATTTACAGGTCACTTCGATGTGACCTTTTTTTCTATATGCACAGTGCAGCGCTATATAGTGCATGGAGTTCACTATGAAGTTTTCGGAATCGTTAAAGAGCAACAGGGATTTTAAGAATGTTTATGGTAAGAAGAAAAGTTATGCCAACAAATATCTGGTAATGTATGTATTAGAAAATGGATTAGATAAAAACAGACTTGGGATTTCAGTTAGCAAAAAAGTAGGGAATAGTGTTGTCAGACATCGTGTTACCAGATTGATCAGGGAGAGTTACAGGCTGCATGAAGAGATGTACCACAGTGGATTTGATATTGTGGTGGTTGCGCGGGTGAGTGCGAAGAATGCAGGGTACGCAGAGATCGAGAGTGCATTGCTGCATGTATCGAAGTTTCACAAGAAGATTGTAGTTTAGAGCAGGTGCGTGCGATGAAAAAGATCATGATTGGACTGATTGTATTTTACAGAAGATATCTGTCACCGTTAAAGTCAACGAAATGTCCATATTTTCCATCCTGTTCACAATATGGGCTTGAGGCGGTCGAGCAGTATGGGGTTTTGAAGGGTGGATTTCTTTGTATATGGAGAATCCTTCGATGCAATCCTTTTTCACAGGGAGGGTATGATCCCGTTCCTTCTATTAATAATGTTCATCATAATAAAAGGAATATTATTATAGGAAGGAATCAAAATGGAAATGAAAAGAAATTGAAAACTTTTTATAAGTTTTAATTGATCAGGAGGAGTAAAATGGATTTAATGCTGTTAACGCAAAATTCAACTCCGATATTTAAATACGTTGTTAAGCTTCTGGGCTTAATTATGAATGGCATTTTCGAGTTTCTGAATTTGATTGGCATTCCAAATATCGGTTTATCTATTATTTTATTTACAATTGTTATTTATTTATTGTTGATGCCGCTGACGATCAAACAACAGCGTTTTTCGAAACTCTCAGCGAGAATGAATCCTGAAATACAGGCAATTCAGGCAAAATATAAAGGCAAGCAGGACCAGGCGTCTCTGATGGCGATGAATATGGAAACCAAAGCGGTCTATGCAAAGTATGGCGTATCTCCGTCTGGCAGTTGTGTCCAATTGTTAATACAAATGCCGATTTTGCTCGCGCTGTACCGTGTAATTTACGCAATGCCGGCGTATGTTACTAAAATTGGCGAAGCTTTTGGTGTGCTTGCAAAAAAGATCATGGAAACACCAAACGGAGTTGAGGAAGTCAAGGCGTTGTCTTCCGCGGCTTATTTTATGAAAAATTTTGACATGAATACCCAAAATGCCATCATTGATACCTTAAATAAAACATCAACGGTTGACATGGCTGTTCTTTCTGAGAAATTTGGTTTGGCAGATCTCACTTACAATGGGAGTTTGATCCTGACAAATGGTTCAGAGAAGGGTCTAATTGATGTGTACAACAATTTTCTTGGATTAAATATCGGTAATTCGCCGATGGATACGATGAAAACAGCTTTTGCGGCAGGGAATTATCTGCTTCTTGCGGGTGCTGTTGCAATTCCTGTGCTTGCTGCTGTCACACAGTGGATCAATTATAAGCTGATGCCGCAGGCAGCCGGAAATGACGATAAGAAAAAAAAGCAGCAGCCTGCAAACGATACGGCGGAGGCAATGCAGCAGTCTATGAAGATGATGAATACCATCATGCCAATTATGTCGGCGTGGTTTTGTCTTACACTTCCTGCTGGTATGGGTCTGTACTGGGTTATTGGTGCTGTTGTGAGAAGTATACAGCAGGTGGCAATCAACAAACATATTGACAATATGGATATTGATGCTGAGATTGAGAAGAATGTAGAGAAGTACAAAGAAAAATTAAAGAAGCAGGGAATTGATGCAGCAAAGCTTCAAGCTGCAGCAAAAACGAACACAAAAAATATAGCATCAATGACCGCATATCAAAATAATGCGGTAAAACGGACGGAGAAGTCAGAGGAGGAGAAGGCTGAGGAAATTAGAAAAGCTACAGAATATTACAGTAAGAATGCAAAGCCGGGAAGTCTTGCATCCAAGGCGAATATGGTAAAACAGTATAATGAGAAGAAGTAAGCATTGATGGGGGAAAATCATATATGGAATACATGGAGTTTAAAGGTAAAACCAAAAATGATGCGATTACGGAGGCATGCAGACATTTTTCTATACCAAGTGACAAGCTTGACTATGAAGTAGTTGATGAAGGAAAAACCGGATTTTTAGGAATGGGTGCAAGACCAGCTATTGTGAGAGCCAGAGTCAAGGAAGAGGAAAAAGAGAGAGCGATAGAGTCCGTAAAGTCTGATGAGACGCCAGTTACAGTGAATGTAAATGCGGATCATCAAAAAATTGAGGATATTGACGTGGAAGCCGTTCCCAAGAAATTTTTGGCAGATGTTTTTGCTGCGATGGGAATTGGTGTGGAGATTGCGGCTGTATACGATGAATCCCAGAGAACTTTAGAGGTGGATTTGAGTGGAGATGAGATGGGCGTGCTGATCGGCAAGAGGGGGCAGACGCTTGATTCTTTGCAGTATTTAATTTCATTGGTAGTCAATAAAGGGACAAATGAGTATATCCGCGTGAAGGTTGACACGGAGAATTACCGGCAAAGGCGCAAGGAGACATTGGAAAATCTGGCAAAAAATATTGCGTATAAGGTAAAGCGGACGAGAAGACCGGTGTCTTTAGAGCCAATGAATCCTTATGAGAGAAGAATTATTCACTCGGCGCTTCAAAATGACAGATATGTGACAACGCACAGTGAAGGTGACGAGCCTTTCAGGCGTGTCGTGGTAACACCGAAACGTGAGAGCGGATATAATGATAACAGAGGTTATAGGGGGAACAAATCTTACAACAAGGGCTATAATAAGAATCATCATGGCAGTTATAACCGCAAAAACAAGGCAGAGACTGCAGAAAAAAATGCTGAGAACATTGAACAAAACTCATAGCTTGTGATATGATGAACCTTGAGTATATCAAGGTTCATTTTTCGATTGTATTCAGATATATCAAAGAAAGGAAAGTTCATAAATCTATGAAGACAGATACAATTGCAGCGATAGCCACAGCAGTTAGCGCTTCGGGAATTGGAATTATCAGGATTAGCGGCGAGGATGCCATCAGGTCTGCGAACCATGTCTATCGTGCGAAGAATCCACAAAAAAATCTTTTGACTGTAAAGAGCCACACCATCCATTATGGATTTATCTATGATGGAGATGAATTGATTGATGAAGTGATGGTTGCAGTGATGCGCAGTCCGAATACTTACACAAAGGAGGATATCGTTGAGATTGATTGTCATGGCGGAATTCTTGTAATGAATCAGATTCTCAATGTGTTATTAAAAAATGGATGCAGGCTTGCCGAACCAGGTGAATTTACAAAGAGGGCATATCTCAATGGAAGAATTGACTTATCCAAGGCGGAGGCTGTCATGGATCTTATTCATTCCAAGAATGAGTTTGCACTGAAAGCCTCTTTGAAACAGTTGAGAGGAGGTATTTCAGATAAAGTGCGTTCACTTCGGGATAGAATTTTATCTGAAATCGCATATATAGAAGCAGCCTTGGATGACCCGGAGCATATCAGCCTTGAGGATTACCCTGCCTCGCTGGAGGAAAAAGTCCTTCAGATCAAAAAGGAACTGAAACAATTGATTGACAATGCAGATCAGGGAAAGATGCTCAAAGAGGGGGTTCAAACAGTAATTGTCGGAAAACCGAATGCCGGGAAATCGTCGCTGTTAAATGTATTGGTTGGAGAGGATAGGGCAATTGTAACAAGCGTAGCCGGTACAACACGTGATGTGCTTGAGGAAACGATCAAGCTGCATGGTATTGGGCTGAATATCATAGACACTGCCGGGATACGGAACACTGAGGATGAAGTTGAAAAAATCGGTGTGGGCAAAGCAAGAAGTTATGCTGAAATGGCTGATTTGATTCTCTATGTCGTAGATTCATCGCGGCTGCTTGATGAGGATGACGAGTCTGTGTTAGAAATGATAAAAGACAAGAAGGTAATCGTATTATTAAATAAGTCGGACTTAGATCAGGTTGTCAGTGAACAGGATATACAGCAAAGATTACCAACTGCTTTTATGATCAGAACTTCCATGAAGGACAATACAGGAATTGACCAGTTTGAAGAGATAGTCAAAACAATGTTTTTCGGGGGGGATATTGCCGTCAATGATGAACTATATATCACAAACCAGCGGCACAAGGAGGCATTGACGGAAGCATATGAAAGTATGGAGATGGTTCTGCAAAGCCTTGCGAAGATGATGCCGGAGGATTTTTATTCAATTGACCTGATGAGCGCCTATGCTTCGCTTGGCAGGATTCTTGGAGAAGAAGTAGGTGAAGCGCTTGTCGATGAGATTTTTTCAAAGTTTTGTATGGGCAAATAAGTTACAGCGCCTAAGTCCGTGAGAAAACGCAGAGGAAGCAAGTATACTGGCGGTCGAAAAGACTGACCGCTCAGTATAAAATTATGCACACAGCCGCATAAGGAAATATGCCGCTTCGCGGCTGCGGCTGGCGCGAGTATAACAAAAATAGAAAAGGAGGAAGAAATGTCAGGAATACGAGAACAGGTAGATGTATGTGTCGTCGGTGCAGGTCATGCAGGATGTGAAGCAGCGCTTGCATGTGCGAGAATGGGTTTGGAGACAGTAATTTTTACTGTGAGTGTGGACAGCATTGCACTGATGCCGTGTAATCCAAATATTGGAGGTTCCTCAAAGGGTCATCTGGTTCGAGAGCTTGATGCGCTTGGCGGTGAGATGGGGAAGATTATTGATCGGACATTTATTCAGTCCAAAATGCTCAATGTGTCAAAGGGACCGGCCGTACATTCTCTTCGTGCACAGGCTGATAAGGCAGAATACTCAAGAGCAATGCGAAAGGTTCTTGAGAACCAAGAGCATTTAACGATCAAACAGGCAGAGATTGTAGAACTTTTAGCAGAGAAGTCTGTAGTGCCAGATACAATAACATCATATACAATAACAGGTGTTAAAACATATACAGGTGCTATTTATGAGTCAAAGGCTGTTATTTTATGTACAGGAACATATTTAAAAGCACGGTGTCTGTGTGGGGAAGCAATCACACACACCGGACCAAATGGTCTGCAGGCAGCAAACTATCTTACAGACAGCTTGAAAGCACTTGGTATAGAGATGTGCAGGTTTAAGACTGGTACACCGGCAAGGATGGATAAACGATCTATAGATTTTAGTAAAATGGAGGAGCAGTTTGGCGACGAGCGGGTGATCCCTTTTTCATTTTCTACAAATGCGGAGGAAGTACAGATCGACCAGGTATCCTGTTGGCTGACATATACTAATGAAAAAACACATGATATTATAAGGGCAAATCTTGACCGATCTCCGATCTATGCAGGTGTTATTGAAGGAACAGGTCCGCGTTATTGCCCATCCATTGAAGATAAAGTGGTAAAATTTGCTGATAAGAATCGGCATCAGGTTTTTATAGAACCGGAGGGACTGCACACCAATGAGATGTATATTGGCGGGATGAGCTCGTCACTGCCGGAGGATGTACAGCTTGCAATGTACCGGACAGTGCCAGGATTAGAGCAGTGCAAGATTGTTAAAAATGCATATGCTATTGAATATGACTGTATTAAGCCAGACCAGCTTTATCCGACGCTGGAGTTTAAGCAGATATCTGGTTTATTCAGCGCAGGTCAGTTTAACGGGAGTAGTGGATATGAGGAGGCGGCAGCGCAGGGGCTGCTTGCGGGAATCAATGCAGGATGTTATGTAAAAGGATGTGAACAGATTATACTCGACCGCTCGCAGGCATATATCGGGGTATTGATCGATGATCTTGTGACGAAGGAGAATTTGGAACCTTATCGGATGATGACTTCCCGCGCAGAATATCGGCTGTTATTGAGACAGGATAATGCAGATTTGAGACTGCGTAAGATTGGGTATCAAGTGGGATTGGTTACAGAAGAGCAGTATCAATATGTCTGTGAAAAAGAACAGTTGATTTCAAAAGAGATGGAACGCCTTAAACAGGTCAAAGTTGGTGCAAACAAAGAAATACAGATGTTTTTAAAACAAAAGAACAGCAGTAGTCTCAAAACTGCGGCAACACTTGCAGAGTTAATAAGCAGACCAGAGTTGTCCTATGAACTGATCGCAGAAATTGACACAGACAGACCCTGTTTGTCGAAGGATGTAATTGAACAGATTAATATCAATTTAAAATATGATGGTTATATCAAACGCCAGTTAAAACAGGTAGAACAATTTAAGAAAATTGAGAAAAAGAAAATTGCTTCTGATATTGATTATCATGAGATTAAAAATCTCAGACTGGAAGCAAGGCAGAAGCTTCAGAAATTTAAACCGATTTCTGTGGGACAGGCTTCCCGTATTAGTGGGGTATCTCCTGCAGATATTTCGGTCTTATTGGTTTATTTAGAGAGCTGCAA
>CAMWJQ010000070.1 GCA_947174615.1 uncultured Lachnospiraceae bacterium | reverse complement strand
TCAGATGTTTATAAGATACAGATGTTCTGCGGACAGCTCAAGCTGCCTAAAATCTGCTGTCAGCGCTTCGATAATCAACGCTGGAAGCTCGCTTGGACTGATATTTTGGTGATATGCCTTCGTTCCCACAAACCGCTCCGCCTGATAGGACAGTGCCTCCTTCCTGAGCACTGGACGTATGCGAAGCTTCTGTATCCGCTCCCGGTCGCGGGGATTGCTGAGCGTTGCACTGAGAATCATTTCATTTTGTTCCGTATAATTCATTAACACTTGTCTTAATTTGTCCATAAGCTTCATTGTAGCATGATTTTTTCTGCATTGAAACCCTTAAAAGGAAAATTTTGGGTATTCGTAAAGAAAGTATTGACATTCTTTCCCAAATGTATTATTGTATTAGTGTATTAAGTATCTGATACAAAAGGAGGTAAATCAATGGCATGGCAAATGAATTCTGACCGTCCTATCTATTCACAGTTATATGATAAAATACTCATCCGCATTGTGTGCGGTATCTACAAGGCAGGAAACCGACTTCCCAGCGTGCGGGAACTGGCTGCGGAGGCAAGCGTCAACCCCAATACAATGCAGCGGGCTTTCGCCGAGCTCGAACACAGCGGACTCATCATGACACAGCGAAACAGCGGCCGCGTCGTGACAGAGGACCTCAATAAAATAGAAGAAGCCAAACACCGGCTTGCGCTCGCGCAGGTAAACAGCTTCTTTGCCAACATGCGGGAACTTGGCTATAATGACCAAGAAATCTTAGAATTGGTCAAAAGCATTCTTCAATAAATCGATCTGAGGAGGGAATAACTATGGACACCAATCAAACCAACAACATTTCAAAAGACCCTGTATATGTAGATTCCAACATACCGCTTTTGCAGTTAAATGATCTGTGTAAGCGCTACCCGGGTATGGGAACCTATATGTCCGTCTTTCACATGAATCTTATTATTCCAAGAGGACGAATCATCGGGCTTCTGGGACCAAACGGCTGCGGCAAGACGACACTCATCAAAATGATCAACGGGCTGCTCGCGCCGACAAGCGGCAGTGTGCTCATCAACGGTATGGCGCCCTGTCCCGCGACCAAGAAAGTGATCTCTTATCTGCCCGAGCGCACCTATCTGGACAATGGCATGAAAGTCTCACAGATGGTCGAGTATTTCGCCGATTTTTATGAAGATTTTTCGACAGAGAAAGCGTATGGGATGCTGGGCGCGCTTGGCATCAGCTCAGACGCGCGCCTCAAGACGCTCTCCAAGGGCACCAAGGAAAAGGTCCAGCTAATCCTCGTGATGAGCAGACAGGCGGACCTCTATATTCTTGACGAGCCCATTGCCGGTGTGGACCCCGCAGCGCGGGATTATATCCTGCGCACCATCATTACAAACTACAATCCAGGCTCAACCATTATCTTGTCAACGCATTTAATATCTGATATCGAGAATGTATTGGACGACGTGATTTTTATGAAAAATGGCTCCCTTATGCTGTACACATCCGTTGATTCAATCAGAAGCCAGATGGGCAAATCCGTAGATACGTACTTCAGGGAGGTATATGCATGTTAGGAAAACTTATAAAATACGAATGGAAGGGACTGCAGCTCCCTCTGATGATCCTGATGATCGTGCTGGCGGGAACCATGATCCTGACCTGCGGCGTCATTCTCACCATCAACCCCAAGCTTGACGAGACGCTTGCATGGTATTCTGTCATGGCACTTGTGATCTCTATCTTTTTATATTACTTTGGCATTATAGGCTGCACGCTGGGAACGACGCTCATCATCGTCGTGCGCTTTTACAAAACCTGCTACACAGACCAGGGTTATCTGACGCACACCCTGCCTGTAACGCCATACCAGCTGTTAAACAGCAAGATTATAGCTGCGATCATCACGCAGTTGCTGATGATACTTGCGATCCTCTTGAGTATTATCATCATTTTGCAGGTTGGTATCCACCATGTATTTTCCTTTATACCGGATTATACCTACGCCGAACTGCGCCATGAATTTTCCATTCAGTTCGCGGAGCTTCTCAACAGCTTTGAGGACGAATTTGGCATCCGCCTTAGCTTTTATGTCACATACTTGCTCGTTTATTCTATCGTTGCCATCATCGCGAACATCGTCACGCTGTTTGGCTGTGTATCGTTGGGACAGCTGTATGCGAAACACCGCATTGTCGGTGCGATTGCCGCATATTTTATCCTGCAGTTTGTCATGATGATCGTAGGGTATATCACAGCCATCCCCATGTACACCAGGATGCTCACAGGAACCTACTATGAAAATGCCACCGTCTTTGGCATCATGTCGCCGACCATGAACCTGTCACTGCTCACTACTGTTTTGCTGGCAGTCGGCATGTATTTCGTCAATCTGCACATGATGACCCAAAAACTGAATCTGGAATAAAATCTATCAAAAAGAGCTGCCGGAAAATGTAGACCGACAGCTCTTTTTCCCGCCCTATCCATCACGATAAGACGCTCATCTTTTCTAACCGCTCATGCAGCTTATTGATTCTTTCCAGCCCGTCTGCATCAAGAATCTCCCGCCCGGATGCGAAGTATCGGACCTTCCCGCCTGCGGCTTCATCCGCCGTCTGCGGCACAAGCGCCTCCTTGGACGCAAGCACCCGCATCAACTGCCTCACAGTGCCAAGAGTCCCATCAAGGATGTGGATTCCCTGCGGCAGAAGCGTACGAAACGTATCCTTAAAATAATTAAAGTGCGTACAGCCCAGCACCAGCTCTCCATACTGTTCCAACGCATATCCCGCAAATTTTTCTTGCAGATAGGCTGTCACATGCTCCGACTCAAATTCTCCCCGCTCAGCAAATTCCACAAGCCCTGGAAGCTCTAACAAATCAACCACATGCTCATCATCCACACGCTCCACCAGCTTTTGCAGCCTTTTCTCATGAACCGTGAGCGGTGTTGCCACCACCATCACGCGCTTTCCGTCACGCTCCGCCACCGCCGGTTTGACTGCGGGCTCAATGCCTATGATTGGAAGCTCCTTGTATTTGCTGCGCATCTGTTCCGCCGCCGCCGCCGTTGCCGTATTGCACGCGATCACCACCGCCTTGCAGTTCTGCGCGATCATAAACCGGATCACCTCATCCACATAGCTCACCACCTGCTCCCTGCTCTTGGTTCCATACGGGACATGGTCCGTGTCCGCATAAAAGATAAAATTTTCCTGTGGCAGCAGTACTAACGCCTGATGCAGCAGCGTCATGCCGCCAATTCCTGAATCAAATATCCCAATATACATAACTATCCAACAGTTTCTCCTTCTTCAATGACTGCTCGCCGCCTTATCCGCATACTTCCCCTGCCCGCGCGCCGGGCACCCGTCAGCTCCGGCTGACATACTTCCTCCGGGAGGCCGTGTGCAATCGAGTAGAGAAGCTTCAGCTTCCCCTGCTCGCGCGCCGGGCACCCGTCAGCGCATGCTGACATACTTCCTTTGGGTGCCCGTGTGCATAAAAAACCCGCAAATCCATGTAGATCTGCGGGCGTTATTGAGAGAGCGAATAGCGAGTCTAGCTCGCTTACGATGTAAGCTAAATCATTTTCTGTGCAAAATGTCTCAATACCCATCATTTTTATAAAGAGCTACCAAAACATCCTTAAAGCACATTTCTATATTTAAGTTTATTTTACTTTAAATGGATCTTAACTTTAAGTACTCAATGATTATATAACATAAATCTTCATTTGAAAAGTAGTTTTCAGTCAAAATTTACTTTTTGTTATAATTTACTATGTTTTAGCCCATATATTTGTTTGTTTCTGTGGATGTGCTTCTATTTGCACAGAATAAATGCATGATTAAAATATTATTTTGCACTCATTTGCACACTTTTTTCTCGATACGCTGCTTACTCTTTCTTATGACCATGCTCTTTTTCATCCTGTCTCATCTCGCCCTCAGCATCAAGCAGCCCCAGCTCCAGCTTTTTCACTCGAAACTGAATGTCCTCCAGCAATTTGCGGTTTGCCGAGATAATATCTGCCTGCATTCCCGTCACCAATGTCTGAAAGCCAATGATAATCATCATCGCCGCCAAAATCAATGACTGCGTATGTCCTGAGCCATCCCCGCTGAAAAAGAACACCAGAAATCGGACGCCAATCGCTGTACCAAACAAAATAAACACCGTGCTGATCAGCGTAAAAATTTTCATCGGTTTGTACATCAATACAGCGCGCAGTATCGTCAGCACAGATTTCTTGATATATCCCCCCATCGAATTCATCAACCTTGATTTACGCAGCTCGGGATTGGTATGTACAGGAACCGATGTGATTGCCATCTTGTTTCTGCCCGCCTGCACGATCGTCTCCAAGGTATATGTATACTCATTGTGCACGTTGACGCGCATCGCCGCTTTCTTGCTGTAGGCGCGAAAACCGCTGGGCGCATCGGGGATGTCTGTCTTGGACGCCGCGCGCACCACCCAGCTTCCCAGACGCTGCAATTTCTTCTTGACCCACGAAAATTCCTCAATCTCATCAATTGGACGCTCACCGATCACAATATCCGCCTTCTTCTCCAAGATCGGCTGAACCAGTTTCTCTATATCCGCGCCGCTGTACTGGTTGTCCGCATCAGTGTTCACGATAATGTCCGCGCCGTTGCGCAGCGCCAAATCGATTCCCGCGAGAAAACCTTTCGCAAGACCCAGATTTCGCTTAAAGTGCACGACATAATGCACCCCCCACTCCAAGGCAATACGCTCTGTATCATCGTCGCTTCCGTCATTTATGATCAGATACTCGATCTCGTCAATCCCGTCAATGTGATGCGGCAGATCGTTCAACGCAATCTCCAGCGTCTCCGCCTCATTGTAACAGGGGATTTGTATGATTAATTTCATTTTATTTACTCCCAGTGCGCTCAGATGCACCCTTGCAATATTCATCATTTTTTGATACAAAATAATTTTATATCGCATTGCAGGATGTGTCAAGGTCGTAAAAATTGGCAGGACTGCTTTGCTTTGGCGCTGTAACTCATAATCATTATAAGTATATATCAATATGTTTCTGTGACACAGCGCGCGCATCCGCATTTTTCATCGCTGTATTTTCACTGGAAGCAAGCGCTTCTGGCTCCCGGATATCTGTCTCGACATTGTTCTCTTCCGGCTCCGTTTGAGAAACTTCCCCTGTCTGCCGTGTATCGTCCGCAGTTTGATCTATCCTGCTATCCTTGTCTTCGCTGTCCGTTTTGCTGTCGGTCTGCTCTGCTTTTGCGGCTTCTGTCATCGTCTGGTTTGCCTCGGCAAGCGTGTTAAGCTGTGCATTTGTGGAATTCTCTGCTTTCTGTTCCACCTCTGCAAGTTCTGCCTCCTTTGACGCTGTATCGCCGCCTCGGCTTCCGTCCAGTTTGATCTCCATCTTGAGGACGCCCGCTCTGCCTTCCATCCGCGTCGCGACACTGCCCTGCACTTTTGCCTGCTTCATGGAAGAATCTGCGGAGATCATCGCCTGCATACTCGCTGTCGAAAACCCGGCTTTCTGTTCCGGCGTGTTTTCTTTTTGATTGTTATGATTCTCTTCCTTCTTGGGTGTGTTCTTAGCCTGCTGCTCTTTCCGCTTCTCAATCTGGTGCTGTCTCAGCTGCTGGTTGAGATTGTTAATCTCCTGCTGGATTTCCTGCCTTCTCTTCATTTTCTCTTCCGGTGTCATGTCCTTGTCCGCACCAAGTTCCTGCAGCTGTTTCTGCGCATTCACAATCTGATCCTGAATCCCCTTACTGACAGAATCCGCCTGCATAGTCCTGTTGGCACGCACTGGCTGCACATTGTTAGCCCCTCCGGTTCCATTGCTTATATTCATCATCATTTTCGGCTCCTTTCAAATTTGAACTATTATATTTTATGTACTCATTGATTCTTTCGGAGGCTTTCTTCTGCTTCTAAACCGTCTTGTTGTGGAACAGCTTTTTATTGTTGTGAAGGAAATCCAATGCGAGGAGGATTTTTATGAAAGAAGACCTTATGCTGATTGGAGAAATCGCGGATTTTTTTGGAATTTCCAGAAAGGCAGTCCGTTTATATGAAAAGAAAGGAATTATTAAGCCGGTGAAAGTAGAGACGAAATTAAAATGATTATGGATGGGAAAACAGCGAAAGCGCCATTGCTTGAAATGCTTGAAAAGAAGCGGCAGGCATGGCAGGATACCATCAATTCCGCCAAGTACAAAGAGGAATGTCTGGGCGAGATTATCAAGAATATACAGGCTCCCGCGCAGCACAAACAATTACTGAAATGACAGAAGAAGAGCGGGCGTGAATGCTGCACGTATGATTGGGTCACGCTTTCCTTGATTTCAGCGGATGAATATGCTCCTGCCATATGGAAACGCGCATGACAGCTTACAACTTCATATCCATCATCAACATCACACTGAGACAGAATTTCCCGTCTTTGATATCAATCGCGATATCGCCTGCGTACTTTCCTGCCACCCTGCGAATGTTGACCAGACCGTATCCATGACCTTCCGCATTTGTCTTTGATGTGACTGGAAGCCCGCTGTCGGAATCCCACTGCAGATTTCCTGTGAAGCTGTTTACAGCCTCTATCATATAAGCATTGTTCCTGCAATACGAGCGAATGGAGACAGACGCATTTTTTGCCGTGTGTTCCACTGCATTCTGAAGCGCGTTATTCAGGATCACGCTCACATCAAACACATTGATATCCGAACCGGCGGGGTAATAAAAATCACACGAAAACAGTATCTGCCGTTTCTCTGCCTCTTGTTTCCACTCCTGCAAAATCACGTCCGTCACGGGGTTGCCGCTCCGAATCTCCCCTGCGACTTCCACAAGGGCAGTCTTTAGCGCCGTGGTATACTTCTTCGCCTCCTCTGTCTGATCACTGGCGTAAAGCCTTTCCAATGTCATAATGTGGTTCGCCATATCATGTCTGATGCCGCGGATATTCTGGTACAGGCATTCTACCTGTCCGATGTGATGGCGGATACTGTCAATCTGCGCGGCAAGCAGTTCATTCTGGAGAATTTCTTCCTGGTTTGCCTTGATACTCTGGTACAGCCCGATCACCACCACAACGACCGCTATGGATACCGCATAATAAATCAGCGCCCATGTATCGTATGCCTCCGTACTTTTTCCAATCTCGCAAATGTAAAAACTACGGTAATACTGTATAATCTCAAATCCCACAGCGCCTGTAAATAACGGCGCCAGCAGGATACACAGCTCCTTTTTCGTCATGTTGGCGGATTTGTACGTATAAATCTTCTTTACGCACCAGATGCTGGCAAGCAGAATCGTAATTTCCGACACAAGATAGAAAATGCACATTGCCGCAAACAGCGCTTCCCATAAATAGTCCGGGGACTTTACCATAAAGTCTGTATGTGTGGCATAACTGTACAGGTTATCATACAAAATTTCCGTTATCGCATAGGCAAGCCAGCAAAGAGAAAAAAATGCTGCCGCGAGAAACAGCTTCTGCTCATAATTTCTTGGATCTGTCCGGCACATAGCCAGAAGCGCCGCAGAAATTCCAATCATTACCGACACAGTGGCGCCCAAGTGGCAGTTCATGGCGATCAGCAAGAGCATTGCAAGGGAATATACAGCCCACACAAGCCTCACCTTTGCTGTCCTCTCCATAAAAGGCTTTACCAGCCTGGCAAGACAGTATCCCTGCAAAATCGGCTCCGCAAGGGACAGAAGCCCTGCTGCCAGATTGAATAACAACCCGTTCTCTATCATTCCATCCGTCCTCTCCGATCCGCGTAAACAGTCTCTTTCTGGTTAAATCTCAGATAGCTCTTCACAAAATCATGATAGTTCTGCTTTGCCATAAGCGCCTGTCCTCTTCTCAGGTAAATCGTTGTGGCGTCATATTTCCTGATGTAATTAAAATTGACGAGATATGCCCTGTGGGGACGATAAAAGTCATCTCCGACTTTCGCCATCAGTTCCTTCATTTTTCCATAATATTCGACATCGGAATCCATCGTGTGGAGAATCACCTTCCTGTCAAATACCTCCGCATACACAATGTCCGCAATCCTGACGGTGATATGCTCCCCTCCCCTGGTAATCACAAGGCTTGGCATCTCTTTCTCCCTGTCCTTATGGTTCTCCTGCTTTCTGTTGTCCTCATACTGCGCCACCGCACGCGCCAGCACTTTTGCAAACTTCTCATCGTCAAAGGGCTTCACCAGATAGTAAAATGCCCCCACGTCGAATGCCTGAAACACATACTCCTCCAAGGCGCTGACAAAAATAATGACCATCTCCTTGCTGCTCCTGCGCAGCTGATCTGCGGTCTCCATTCCGTTTCTGCCCGGCATCTGAATATCAAGCAGCAGAATATCCGGCTTTTGGTGCGCGGCAAGAAGCTCCTCACCGGACTGATACTGTACAACATCTGCATATGGATAAAGCTGTCTGATTTTTGCTGTATACAACTCTCTGATTTCCTTTTCGTCATCGCATACCGCTATCTGCATTTTCTCACTCCCTTTTGTTAAATATCGTTTGAATGTCCAAAGTGCAACAATGAAATGATGTGAATCGCATCTTTTTTGTTGTGAATAATTCAAGGCTGACAGGGACATTACGAAAACATTTATCGGCGCTATAAAAAACAAACCATCCCCATGCTTGTCTGTATGATGACCTGCGTGGAATATAAATATTTTCTCCGTCAACATACTGCTGTATCAGTTCTATTATAGTTCTATTATTTCAGTTCTATTATCTCAATTGGCAGAATTTCTTCCGCTTTCCTACAGCCCATGTTTGCCGCCCTAAAATTTTTACAGGAATAGCATTGGCTATCACAATTATTTACGATTGCAATAGCCAGTGCTATGCAAACATAACATATCGTGTCATATACAAATCCTCTTTCTAAAATTTCTTTTTTATACTATCAGTTTTGAGGAAATAAATCAAATTTTTATGCTGAGGAACTGTTAAGAAATAACTTGTTAATTTGACGCAGAATAAATGTCCAGTCACTACCGCCAAGTGTCCGGATACAACAACCCTTCTTCATTTTCGCCAATAGCTGCCGATAAAATAGATGGACGGAAAATAATAGTCCTTATTGATAATAAGACATTGATACGGGGTGAGACAGAATGAATATAGCGATTTGCGATGATGAAGCGAATATTCGCATTTATATAAAGAGGATGATAGAAAAGCAGGATGTGTCCTGCAGGGTCATGGAATTTTCTTCCGGGGAGGAACTGCTGCGTTTTTGGGCACAAGGGAGCAGGGAACAGTTGGATATCCTGTTTCTTGATATTTCTATGGATGGAATTGACGGAATGGAAACGGCAGAACAGATCAGGGATTGGAAGGAAGAAAGGGGAGAACCTTTGTGGGGAAGCCTGCCCCTGCTGATATTTGTGACAGGTTACCCGGAGTATATGCCGAAGGCTTTTTCCGTCAATGCCTTTCAATATTTGGTAAAGCCTATAGATGAAAAGGAATTTGAAGATGTGTTTGCATTGGCTGTCAGGGAGTGCCGCTGCCTGGATAGAAAAAAGAACACTGAGCCGGAGGAAATACTGGTGAGGAGCGGGAACATCACAAGGAATGTCCCGGTTGACGATATTTACTACATTGAGAGCAGCAACAGGAAGATCATCGTATCCATGAGGGATGAGAAGGTAGAATGCTATGGAAAGATCAGTGAGATGGAGGGGGGGATTGCGTGAGGACTTTTTCCGGATCCATAAGGGGTATCTGGTCAACATGAAATATGTGGAAAGATACAGCCGGACGGAAGTGCAGATGAAAAATGGGAAACGCCTCCTGATCTCCAAGTACAAGTACCAGGACTTTATCAAAGCGTATCTGGAATACATTACGAAGGACGGCAGATGAGCCGGGAGGGATGTGTTCAAAGTTACAGTCATGCTGCAACAGAAGGAAATATCAGAAAAAAAGGTGAAAAATGAAAGGAGAATGTGAGACACATGGGAATGAGATGGCGGTGGCGCTGAACGACAGAGAGACTGTTTTATTAAAAGATAGGAGGACGATTTCATAATGGGAATAAATAATGTAAGTAATCAAGGTTCTGCGTGGGGAGCGGCTTTTCGCAACAAACCTATAATGCTGAAAACGCATAGGGAAGTAAGTGCATTTCTGGATGGGAAGATGCATAAGAATATGTCTTTATATGAGGATAGCTGTACATTGAGTACAAACAATTCTTATCGCAACCACACAACATATGGCGTTGCAAGCGATGATAACGAAATGTTTTTTCTTGATTTTGGCTTTTTAATCAGAGATGAAACAAGCAGCCTGAAAGGGAGCCTCAGTGATGATAAGGATGTAGATTTTTATAATTTTTCCATCCCTTATAATCGTACTGTGCAGAATTACTTTGGTGTTGAAGTCTATATAGATATGCCGGAGGGCTGTGATTACAACCTTACATTGTATGACGAATACGGCAATCAGGTGGGGACGGCAAAGTGGGACGGCAATGGACGGAAAACGCTGTCCATCCCTAATTGGGATACACAGACGAGTAAATACTGCATCAAGATAGAAAACGGAAACGGGGAGAAAGTTTCCCCGGATGACTATTATAAGATCAGTTTCCATGTTTCCGAAAACAAGGAGCATGAAAAGACGGATGCCATAAGGGAGGCGTTCGGAAATCTCCATTACGCGTACAACCGGAAGGATAAAAACTGGCGGGAATATCTTGATAAATATAATGCAGTTTTGCGGGAAACGGAGCAGAATTATATAAAAGAGTTGGAGCAGCTCCACCAGAAACAGTTTGAAAACCTGCCGGATGAAAAGAAATATAAGGGCGGGCGCAGCGTGGATGAACTTCTGCAGGATATGGCGGAAGGTAAGGACCTAAATGATGCGGAACTGGAATATGTGAAGATTTTTGCCAACCTGAAAGACGTGGAAAAGGCACAGCAGAAAGCAGAGCTGAAAAACAGCTTTTCAGGGGATTTCGTAAAGGAACTGGAAGGCATGGGCATCTCCCGTGATGTCATAGAAGGAATGCGGATACGGATTGGGAGCAGCGGGAATGTGACTGTGGACGGGATAGAGTCCAAAGCTGTCCGGGAAAAGGTACAAAAGCTGGTTGATAAAAAGTACAGTGACAAGATGTACCGGTATTACATAGGAATAGCAGACAGTGTGGGGAATCTGCCCTCCAACGCATACCGATATGCCACGGATGTGCAGGAAGTCCGGCGTTACCTCAAAGAGGTAACGGGAGAAGATATTGCATTAGAAAATCTTTATCTGACACCCGACGCGAAGATCGGAGGGCTGCCGGACAAGGCGGCTAATCTGCTCGGCAAGACAACGGGCAACGCCAAGATAGAACGGATAAAGGATGCATTGGTTAATATTTTAGGGAAAGCCAGAATAAACGGTGATTTGGGGATTCCCGATTTTACTTCACAGTTCCGATTCAAAGATGGGGCGTTCTCCGTGGAGGACAGTGGCTTTGCGGTGGATATGGGCGCACTGGATGGACGCTCGACACCACAATACTCCGACAATATGTATTCCGATATGTATAGATATCAGTTTAGGAAGGTTTTATAAGCCTACGAACGCCTATCCCCAATAAGCCGCCCTGGAAAAGAAATACAGTGCAGCGGTGTTCGCTATCGTTGGTACGATTCTGAATACAATTGGATTAATTTCTTTAGGAAACCTAAGAAACCGCTTTCATTTTTTGAAAAACGGATATATAATAAAATAACGATAAATCGAAATTATGGGAGGCAAATAAAATGGCTAAGAACGAACGATTTAAGATAGTTTATTCACAAGGAACTGTGGATGTAACGCAAGTTTTGGTAGATACAGAAACTGGAGTGAATTATGTGTTTCGTAAAGTTGCATATGCAGGAG
>CAMWJQ010000069.1 GCA_947174615.1 uncultured Lachnospiraceae bacterium | reverse complement strand
GACCAGAGCTGGTAAAGCAGCTCTTAAACCAGACCTATGATATCAATATGCCGGGCGTTGTGGCAGTCTATCTCGAGGGGGCGCCGGTCAAGGGCGTGGGACCACAGGACGTGGCGCTTGCCATTATTGGCGCCGTATTCAAAAACGGCTATGTGAAAAATAAAGTGATGGAGTTTGTCGGTCCCGGTGTTGCATCGCTGTCCGCGGATTTTAGAATCGGTATTGATGTCATGACAACCGAGACAACCTGTCTGTCTTCCATCTGGAAAACAGACAATGAAATCAAGGAATTTTATGAAATTCATGGCAGAAGTGAGGATTATACGGAACTGAATCCTGGGGAAGTAGCGTACTATGACGGCTGCATCAGGGTTGACCTGAGCAAAGTAAAGCCAATGATTGCGATGCCGTTCCACCCAAGCAATACATATACCATCGAGGAGCTGAATGCAAATCTGATGGATATTCTGGACGACTGCGAGAAAAAAGCGCTTGTCAGTCTGGACGGCGCAGTGGATTTTACGCTCAAGGATAAAGTGCACAATGGCAAATTCTATGTGGAGCAGGGGATTATCGCAGGCTGTGCAGGCGGCGGATTTGAGAACATCTGTGCCGCTGCTGATATTCTTGAGAATGCAAGTATCGGACCGGATGCATTCACGCTGAGCGTCTATCCGGCTTCCATGCCAATTTACATGGAGCTGGTGAAAAACGGCTGTGCCGCAAAGCTGATGCAGACGGGGGCAGTGCTAAAGACAGCCTTTTGCGGTCCATGCTTTGGTGCGGGGGATACGCCTGCAAACAATGCATTTTCAATCCGCCACTCGACGAGAAATTTCCCGAATCGCGAGGGGTCGAAGCTCCAGAGCGGGCAGATCGCGTCGGTGGCATTGATGGATGCGCGCTCGATTGCAGCGACGGCGGCAAACAAGGGCTGTCTCACACCTGCCACAGACTTTGACAAAAACGATACAAAGTATAAATATTTCTTTGATAAGAAGATTTATGAGAACCGCGTGTTTGACTCCAAAGGTGTTGCGGATGCGTCTGTAGAGATTCAGTTTGGACCCAACATCAAGGACTGGCCGACCATGGTGGCGCTGACCGACAATCTGATGCTGAAGGTGGTATCGGAGATTCACGACCCGGTCACAACGACGGACGAGCTGATTCCCTCCGGTGAGACATCCTCGTACCGCTCGAATCCGCTCGGACTTGCGGAGTTTACGCTCTCCCGCAAGGACCCGAATTATGTGCGGCTCGCAAAGGAGATTCAGGAGGCGGAGAAGGCGCGTGAGGAGAAGGTCTGTCCTGTGCAGAAATTTCAGGAACTGGAGGCTGCATGGGCTGTGATGAAGACCATTACGCCGGATGCGGACCGCAGCAACACCGGCATCGGCAGCACAATCTTCGCCGTGAAACCGGGGGACGGATCGGCAAGAGAACAGGCGGCAAGCTGCCAGAAGGTGCTTGGCGGCTGGGCAAATATCGCCAACGAGTATGCGACCAAGCGGTACCGCTCGAATCTCATCAACTGGGGAATGCTGCCATTTCTCATTAAAGAGGGTGAGCTGCCATTCAAAAATCTTGACTATATCTATATTCCGGGGATCAGGAAGGCAGTGGAAGAAAAGGCGGAAGTGATCAAGGCATACGTCGTGGGCAGCGCCTCCGGCGAGCGCAAGAATACAGCGTTTGAGATGACGCTCGGCGAGCTTACCGACGAGGAGAGACAGATTATCCTGAAAGGGTGTCTGATTAATTATAATAGAGTTTAATCCATAAGAAAATCCTGTGCAGCTGCGCAGGATTTTTTTGTAGTGCGCCTTGCCGCGCACGTTTGTAATGGGTGAAAGTTCCGACAAAAAGTCACAAATTGATAAAAAAAGTCACTTGATAAAAGAGCATATTTTATAGAGTCCGATTTTTTTGTGCAAATTTTTTATAATAAAATAAACAAAACACTACCATTTTTTTGCAAATTATAGTATAATTGTAACTATTCAGGACGAGATAATGAATTGTCTGTATAGATGGCAGTTCCTATCTGGTTTAGAAAACGTAAATTGAGCAGACAATTTTTATAAATTTTTCATCGAACATTGACTATGCTCAAAATAGGATTGGAGGTATTTTATGGCAAAAGAAATGATTGCAATGCTGCTTGCCGGCGGTCAGGGGTCACGTCTCTATACATTGACACAAAAGCTGGCAAAACCTGCAGTTCCGTTTGGCGGGAAATACAGGATTATTGATTTTCCACTTTCAAACTGCGTAAATTCGGGGATTGATACAGTAGGTATCCTTACCCAGTATCAGCCGCTAGTGCTGAATGAGTACATAGGGAACGGTCAGCCATGGGATTTGGACAGGCTGCACGGAGGTGTCCATGTACTGCCGCCGTATCAGCAGGCAACCGGTTCGGACTGGTACAAAGGCACAGCCAACGCGATTTATCAGAATATTAATTTCATTGAGCGGTATGATCCTGAGTATGTAATTATTCTGTCAGGAGACCAGATCTGCAAGCAGGATTACAGCGATTTTCTCAGATTCCATAAGGAAAAAGGTGCAGAGTTCAGCGTGGCAGTTATGGAAGTGCCATGGGATGAGGCGAGCCGTTTCGGTCTGATGGTAACAGACGACAATGACAAGATTACGGAATTTCAGGAGAAACCAAAGGAGCCCAAGTCCAATCTTGCTTCAATGGGTATCTACATATTTAACTGGGATATCTTAAAGAAATATTTGATAGAGGATGAGAATGATCCAGAGTCCGAAAATGACTTTGGCAAGAATGTCATTCCGAGTCTGCTGCGCGATAAGAGAGAGATGTATGCATATCGGTTCTCGGGTTATTGGAAGGATGTTGGAACGATTTCCTCTCTCTGGGAGGCGAATATGGAGGTGCTTGACCCGGAAAACAGCGGCATTAACCTGTTTGACGATGACTGGCGTATCTACAGCAGAAACAGCGGTATGACAGGACACCGCATCGGCGAGGAGGCAGTGCTCGAGAATTGTATGATTACTGATGGATGCAGCATTGACGGCAAGGTAAAGCATTCTGTGCTTTTTGCGGGCGTCAAGGTGGAAAAGGGCGCTGTGATCGAGGATGCAGTGATTATGGGCGGAAGCACGATCAAGGAAGGCGCTCAGATTAAGCACTGTATCATTGCAGAGAATGTAGTGATCGAGAAGAATGCTGTCGTAGGAGAGATGCCGGACGGAGATAAGAAAGGTGTTGCGACAGTGGGCTCTAACGTGACGATCGGTGAAGGTGCGATCGTGGGACCTGACGCGATGGTGTCAGCAGATGTAAAGGGAGGTGACAAGGCATGATCAATTCAAACGCAGATTCAGCAATGGGCATTTTGTTCCCAAACAGCTATGATTCATTAGTGCCAGAGCTTGTTACTGAGCGGCTGATGGCATCCATTCCATTTGCAAGCCGTTACAGACTGGTAGATTTCATGCTTTCAAGTATGGTTAACTGTGGTATTGACAATATATCATTGATTGTAAAGAGAAATTATCATTCTTTGATGGATCATCTAGGATCAGGTAGAGAGTGGGATCTGACGCGCAAGAAGGGTGGTCTGAACATCATCCCCCCGTTTGCTCAGAAGACAGTAAATATTTACAATGGCAGGGTTGAGGCGATTGCGAGCATTATCGATTACCTGAAGCGCCAGAAGGAAAAATATGTCATAATGGCAGATACAAATATTGCCGTCAACTTTAATTTCAGCAAGCTGCTTCAGAGCCACATTGACAGTGGTGCAGACGTGACAATCGCATACACGAAAGAGGAGATACCAAAGGCGCTCCGCGATATTGATGTGACGAAAAAGGATCTGTATTATACACTGGATATAGACGGGGATGGCAGGGTGCAGAAAATTGTGGTCAATAATAAGGAAAATGGTGTACACAATGTTTCCATGAATATTTATGTCATCGAGCGCCAGCTTTTGATTGACCAGATTCGTGAGGCATATGTCAACGGGCTTACTTATTTTGAGCGTGATATCATCTCACCGCAGATTGATAAGCTGAATGTAAAGGCATATCAGCATGATGGATACTTTGCACGCATCATGGATATCAACTCTTACTTTGCAGAGAATATGAAGATGCTCAAGGAGGAGAACATCACTGCGCTGTTTTCACCCAATCCCGTTTATACGAAGATTCGTGACGACAATCCGACGAGATATGCAGATGGCTCTCACGCGAAGAATGTGATGGCAGCAGATGGCTGTGTGATTGAGGGCGAGGTAGAGAACTGTATTCTGTTTAGAGGCGTAAAAGTCGGCAAGGGTGCGAAAGTGAGAAACTGCGTGCTGATGCAGGATACTGTGATTGAGACTGGTGCGACAGTGGAATATGCGATCACAGACAAGAATGTAAAGATTACTTCTTATAAAGAGTTAAAGGGAACGGAGTCCTTCCCGGTATTTGTCGAAAAACGCAAACAAGTATGACTGATGCAGGAGGGGAGTTCCCCCTCCTGTTTTATGCACACAAACGTTTCTTCTCTGGATTGGTTTTGATGTACTAGGAGTACACAATGGGCATATATTATGAAAAAAGGGTTAAGGGATTTGAGATTTCTGTCGATAAAGATAGTAAAGAAAATATGGTCTGATGATACCGAGCAAGCGGAACAAAATTTCTGCCGACAGGCTGGTTCTATCGACGGTCGGTTGGTGCGAAGGGGAAGTAACTCATGTAAGATCAGACGGGAAAGGAATTACATGTAAGAATGCAGTTTCACAGTGAGCGATAAAATAACATCATTCCGGGTGGGTATGATGTTATTTTTTTGCTCACAGGCATTCGGGCATGACAAGAATTTATATAGCATTGACGAAAATACAAAATAAATTCTCATGATTTTTGTAATCATTTTACAAAAAATAAATTGCTGCGCTCGTTTTTACATTTCGAGTGGACAGAAAAATTATTTTCTGTTAAAGTGGGATTGAACAGTGGTGAGAGCGATACAAGGAGGAGCATACATGTCAGAGGCGGACAGGCGTCTGGCACATAAAACACAGTTTTTGAGCAGGACGGACAAGGGGATCATGCGTGATCTTGAGTCGCTTCACATATAAAGATTCTGGGGGGATAACGTTGTTTCAAAAGAAAGATATTATATATAGCGAGACGATTGGCGTGTGCATTGTGGATGATATTGTAAAACTTGCAGACAACAAAAAGGATACCTATCAATATTATTTGCTGCGGTCTGTTTCGGACCGGAAGAAAAAGGCATACATACCTGTGGAAAACCATACCGTACAGCTCAGAAACCTGATGACATTTCAGGAGGCAGTGGCAGCGCAGAAAGAAGCTGATTATGAGAAGAAGAGCCCATTAGTGAAAGGTGAAGTACTATATGTGATTGAGAATCGTAAAAATGGAGAACGATTGACAGATAATAAATAAATGATTGTGCAAAATAACTGATAGAATGTAGCAAATTCGACAATATTTGATAAATTTAGCAAAAACACTTGCAATCATAGGAAAGAAGTGTTACTATACAATTACACAAAGGAAGAGAAAAAATAAGGTACAAAGGATAGTTACATAGGAGAACTAGACAAAGGAAGTACCAAAGACGGTGACGAATCGGGATTACAAAAGAAAAATTGTAGATATACCAAAGATAAAAGGATAAAAATACAAAAAAGCTTTTGTAAAGCATTTGATAAAACAAGTGCAGTATTCGGAAACCTGTAACAATCGTGATAAAGCGTACATATGGAAAGGAGATGAGTCCCTTGGCAATCGTAGAAACCTAGATTCTGATGGATACAAGTTGGATAGAAGTCCCTTAATAGATATGAGAACGAAGAGATGCAGCTATTGCGATAGCAGAGCATGGAAGATTAAGAAGTGTACTCCAAAGTGGAAGTTAGAATATAGGACAAGAAGAACAATATCATTCAAGAATAAAAGATCGAAAAGAGTTGAAAAGAGAGTTCAAGGTCAGAATATTCTGAAAGAAAATCATTCGGCAAGATACGATTTGAAAAGAATTTAGATCAAGAGGACTCAAAGTAGAACTCAGTAAAAAGATTTATACAAGAGAAAATGAATCCAAGTGAAAGAGGATTCAAAAAATGCAATAGGGAAGTTATACAAAATAAATGAATTCAGACGGATGAAAGGATCCGGGAAAGAGGAAAAAATTGAATATTGAAGAGCAGTAGAGCGGTCGTTGTATCATTCGAGAGTAGAAGGTATGACGACCGCTTGATTTGATGGACTGAAGTTTGATGGGCTTCATTTAAGGAAGAAAGGTTTGGAGGAAATGGCACATATATATTTCACAAGACACGGTCAAACCATTTGGAATGTAGAGAATAAAATTTGCGGCGCGACAGATATCGCATTGACAGCGCTTGGCAGGGAGCAGGCAAGGGCTCTTGGAAAACGGATTTTGGATGAACATCTGCCAATCGACGAGATTTTGTATTCACCGCTGGTAAGAGCACGGGATACTGCATTAGAGGTTTCGCAGATCACAGGGATTCCATCCAGAGAGGAAATTCGTTTGACAGAGCAAAATTTTGGGAAGTATGAGTCAACGCCAAGAGATGGGGCAGAATTTCAAGAAGCCAAAAAGAGTTTTATCAATCATTTTGAATGTGGGGAGACGATGCTGCATCTGGCGCAGCGCATTTATAATTTGTTGGACGAGCTTAGGGGGCAGGCAGAGGGAAAAACCTATCTGTTGGTGGCTCATAACGGTATCGCCAGAGTGGTTCATTCATATTTTTATGATATGGGCAATGAGGAATATGCCGCGTTTGGCATTAGAAATTGTGAGATACGTGAATATGAGTTTCAATAAAAAATACTGCTTGTGGCAGTATTTTTTATTTGAGCGGTTTGGCGCCGGCTTTTTCCTGCATTTTTTCGACCCAGCTTTTGAATTTGCCTTTTTTCTTGGCAGGGGCGGTGTTGAGTTTTCCACGGATGCCTTTCACATCTGTGATATAGATTCCGCTGACGGTCGCTTTGACTTCCTTCTTGACAGGAATGATGTCAAAGATGGAGGCGTCACAGATTAAGGATAAAATCTGAGGTCCTACTTTGGCTTTGACGATTGGAAATTTGGCACGCCGCATGTACTTGGGCGTCTGTTCGAGCACTGCGGCAGGAAGCCCTGCATCCTTTAGCTTGAGTTTCTTTTTGTCGATGATGAGCATCGTGACTGTCTGCTTCGCAGCCTCGATCTGAGCCTGCTGCTCAGCCTGCTTTTTTTGCAGCTTTTTGCCGACAAAATAAAGGACCACCAGGAGTACCACGAAAATGACAAGAATTGCAATTAAAATTTTTACTGCCATTGGAAACCATTACCTTTCTGTATTGTTAATATCTGATAATAAGGATTTTAACATTAAATGTCAGAAAGTGCAAGAAACTCTGTTGATTTCATTGCCTTTTTTCGTTGTCTTTTTGATGTGATGATGTTATCATATAGTTCATGAGGGTGGATCGAATCTGATGGAATCTATTTTTGAAGGAAGGAATATTGAATTATGAAAAAGAAATTGGCATTGATGTGTATGGCGGGCGTACTGGTCTTTGGTATGAGCGCTTGTGGGGAGAAGAAGTCGGATGAGAAGGCTCAGGAGACATCGCAGACAACCCAGACAGCAGAAGAAACGGAGACGAACACAGATGTACAGGGGCAGACGACGGAGTTTGAGCGCGTCAGTGAAAGAGAAGGTTATGTAGGATTTCAGGATTTGAATATTGATGAGTATGTGACATTGGCGGATTACAAAAATCTTAAGGTGACGGCTGTCCGCCCGGCGGTAGATGATGAGAGCATCGAGAGCTATATCAACAGCAGGCTTTTGGTAGGAAAGATTACCACCAGAGCGGTCAAGGAGGGTGATGTCGCCGATATTGACTATGTGGGCAGGAAGGACGGTGTGGCATTTGAGGGCGGTACAGCATCAGGCTACAAGCTTGCGATCGGTTCGGGGTCCTTTATTCCGGGGTTTGAGGACGGACTTGTCGGTGTGATGCCCGGTGAGACTGTTGATTTGAACCTGACTTTTCCAGAGAATTATCCGAGTGAGGACATGGCTGGACAGGAGGTTGTATTTACTGTTACGGTCAACAGTATTGAGGGATCTGCATCGTATGAGACAGTGACGCCAGAGGAGATGGCAGAAATGGGACTTTCTTACAAGACAAAGGAGGAAGTCTGGGAAGCGGGAAAGACCGAAGTGGAGAAGAATGCAGAGGAGACTTTTAACGCGAATGCAAAGAGTGCAGTGGTGCAGAAGATTGTGGAGGAGAGCACTGTGAAGTCTGTTCCCGAGTATCTAGTCGAGGAGGAAGCGCAGAATTATAACCATTACCTTGAATCTCTGGCACAGGCGATGTACAATATGGATCTTGAGACGTTTGTGACAAATGCATATGGAGTTACAATGGAACAGTACAATACGCAGATGAATGAAATGTTTACAGATACAGTAAAGCAGTATTTGGTGATGGAAGCTGTGTCGAGGGTCGAAGGGATAGAGATTACGGAGACTATGATTACTGAAAAGGCGGACGCGGAGGCTGCAGAGTATGGATATGCCTCTGGTGAAGAGTTGATCAGTGAGGTTGGATATGCCACGTATCGAATGTCAATCGTTCAAGATCAGGTGTTGGAACGGCTGATGGAACTTGTCACAGTCGAGGAAGAGTCAGTACAAGAGACAAAAGAGACGGAAGAGATAAAGGCTGCTGAAACTACTGAAACTACTGAAATAACTGAAGCGACAGAGGAGCCAACGGAGCGCTAACGCACCGCCGGGTTCATATTCAGGCAATAGAAAAAGGGGAAGATACACATGAAAAAAGGGTACAGGCGGCTGCTGACAATTGGATTGTGTGCAGCAGTGTTTTTTATGGGACCCTGTCAGGTGCAGGCGACTGAAAAGGATATTTTGAAACAGCAGAATCAGAATGATCAGGAACGACTAGAGGATATTGATGATCAGGTCAATGAGCTTGAGGGTGAGCAGGAAGGCATTGATGCAGAGATCGAGACGCTCAGCAATGAGATTGCTGAGATTATGGCAAGCATCAGTCTTCTTGAAGAGGAGATCGAGGCAAAAAAGGCGCAGATTGAGCAGGCAAAGATTGATCTTGAGGAGGCGAAGAAGGTAGAGCGCCAGCAGTATGAGGCGATGAAAGTCCGTGTAAAGGCGATGTACGAGAGTGGAGAAACCTCATTTTTGGATATTATATTTAGCGCTTCATCCATGCAGGATATGCTCAACAAGGCAGATTATGTGGAAAAGATGCATGAATATGATAAGAAGGTGTTTGTCAATTATCAGATCGCGCGAAAGAATGTAGAGGATCTGAAGGAAACACTTGAGATAGAGGAGTCCGAATTAGAGGCGGTGCAGGAAGGGCTTGAGGAGGAGCGCGCCAGTGTCGAGGAGGCGCGCTCGGAGCTTGAGGCAATCAGTGCGGACTATGCAGTGCAGATCAGCAAGGCGAAGCAGCAGGCGGAGATTTATAAGTCACAGATTAAGCAGCGAAATGCACAGATTAAAAAGATTGAGGAGGAAGAGCGCAGAAAAGCCGAGGAGGAGCGCAAACGGAAAGAGGAAGAGGAACGCAGACGGCGGGAGGAAGAGGAACGCAAAAAGCAGGAAGAAGAGGCAAAGAAAAACAAAAACAATAACAGTACCAGTACCAATACCACACAAAACAATAACAACAGCGATACAGACCGTGACAGCACCCCGACCAATGAGAACGCTGCCAAGGTGGCTGCCGGAAAGGACACTGTCGCATCATCAAACGGAAGCGCCAAAGGCAAAGACGTGGCAAATTATGCTTGTGGATTTGTGGGAAATCCCTATGTGGCTGGGGGCACGAGCCTCACAAAAGGGGCGGATTGTTCCGGCTTTACACAGTCTGTCTACAAGGCATTTGGCTACAGCCTTCCAAGAAACTCCACTTCTCAAAGGAGTGTCGGCAGGGAAGTAAGCTATGCGGAGGCGGAGCCGGGAGATATCATATGCTATCCGGGACATGTGGCAATTTACATAGGAAACGGCAAGATTGTCCACGCAAGTTCCGCCAAGACAGGAATCAAGATCAGCAATGCGCTTTACCGTGATATTCTATGCGTGCGCAGGGTGGTGTAAGATGAGATGAGAACAGAGTAGGAGGGAGATGATTCCCTCCTACTCGCCTTTTTGATGTGCATATTTTTCGCGGGTGGCAAGTCCTCCCCTGATATGACGTTCAGACTTGTTCACATCCAGCACGGACCGCGCCTGCTTGGCAAGCGTAGGATTCACCTGCATGAGCCGGGAGGTAACGTCTTTATGTACTGTGGATTTGCTCACTCCAAATGCTTTGGCAGTCTGCCGCACAGTGGCGTTATTGTCAATAATATAGACAGCAATATTGATCGCTCGTTCTTCAATATAATCTTTCATACTCTTGAAAAGGGGTCTCCTTCTGAATCATTTCTACATTCTATGAGGAGATGACAGAGATTATGAATGACAGGTGTTTTGGGTTCCTGATTTTATGTTGTAAAAGTAAATGTAGGTTGTAAAAACTTGACATTTTGATAAGAATGCTATAGAATGAAGAACACAAGTTTGAGGAGGGAGGATTCCGATGATAGAAGTAAGCCATATTTCAAAGGATTTTGTCGCGCCGAAGAAATATCCGGGGCTGCGCGGAGCAGTAAAGGGGCTGTTTTCCACAGAAAAGGTTGTAAAGACGGCAGTGGACGATATCTCGTTTTCGATCGATACCGGAGAGATCGTCGGCTATATTGGAAGCAACGGTGCGGGGAAATCCACGACGATCAAGATGATGACAGGAATTTTGGTGCCGACAAAGGGAACCTGTACTGTGGCAGGTATCAATCCAAGCCGCAGCCGCAAGGAAAATGCACAAAATATCGGTGTTGTTTTTGGGCAAAGGACACAATTGTGGTGGGATTTGCCGCTGAGTGAATCTTTCACGATTTTAAAGGAAATTTATGATGTGTCAGATGCGGTGTACGCTGAACAGATGGAATTTTTGAACAGGGTATTGGAGCTGCAGGACTTTTTTGACAGACCGGTGCGGACGCTCTCGCTGGGACAGCGCATGCGCGCGGATCTGGGTGCGGCGCTTTTGCATAATCCCAAGGTGCTCTATCTGGACGAGCCGACAATTGGTCTGGATCTGGTGGTGAAGGACAACATCAGAAAGGCAATCAAGGAGATTAACGAAAAATACCGGACAACGGTCATTCTGACAACACACGATATTGGAGATATTGAGGAGTTGTGCAGCCGCATAATCATTATTGACGAGGGCAGGAAAATTTATGACGGTTCTCTTAGTGCATTGAAAGATAGCTATGGAACCAAGAGAAAGGTTACGATGGAAATAAAGCAGCCTGAGAAGGCTAAGAAGCTTCGGCTGCATGAGGTTCTGGGGGTGGAGGAGGCTGCGTGTTCCACGGAGGTGCATCTGGAGAACAGTATGCTCTATGTGACGTTTGACAAACACAGATTACAGGTACCGCAGATTCTTTCGGCGGTGATGGCAGTTGTCGAAGTCAAGGATGTACAGATTCAGGAGACAGAGCTTGCCGAGATTGTAAAGGAAATTTATCATCATGGCGCGGGAGGGGAAGCATGAGAAAGCGTTTGCGGATTTATCTGCCATTTGCGGCAAACGAGCTGAAACGGCAGCTCGCCTACAAGGGGGCATTTTACTTGTTTATACTGGTGCATCTGTTTGGCTCCTTCATCAGCTATTATCTGTGGATGGCAATCTATGGCAGCTCAGAGAAGGCAGTGATTGGCGGGCTGACACAGAACGAAATGGTGGTCTATGTTTTTATGGTCTACGTCACGGCTTCCATTGTCACCGCGTCAATCT
>CAMWJQ010000068.1 GCA_947174615.1 uncultured Lachnospiraceae bacterium | reverse complement strand
TGAAGTAGATCTTGGGAATGGTGAAAGAGGATGGGTTGCTGATGAGTTTATTCTTTCAGATAAAGATATAGTAACGAAGTTTGATGCACAAAAAATTATACAAGTTAATGTAAAATACAAGGACGAGAATAAAAAAGAAGTTACATTTACAAAGACTGTAAAATCTGATTGGTATGTGTCATCGCTAGTGTCACCGCCATCTAATGAACAAGTGACTGGAAGATATAGTGTAGCAATAGGTCCAAAGCTAATGAATCCTAAATATCCAGATGACGGTCTTTTGAATAAAGATGATTTTAAAGCATTTGATAAGAATATTGACAGTGGAGAGTGGTCTTTATCAGACAGGAATAAGTTATCCATACTCTAAAAATTCGGAATTTGATATAAATCATGTAGATGGTAGTATTATTGAATTTTATCCAAATTATTCAATATTAGAAAGCAAAGAAGGAATAAAATTGAAACAATATGAATTAGTGGAGGTAAAGGTGAGATTAAAAAATGAAGAAAAGTAGTAAAACACTTTATATAGTAATATTTATATTGGTATTTTCTCTGTCCGGCATCCTGTGGATATCGGTTATTAAACGAAATAAAATCAAAGTTGACGAAATTGAAGTAGAAACAATTACCAGTCAGATCAATAATAATGATCAGGGAACAATGATTGAGCAGACAAATGAAATAAATGGAGATATTGAGACAGAAGAGCCACAAAGAGGGATAATGATTCAGGGAAAAACATATGAGAGCTTGCCTGATTTTCTTGAAAGAAGGGATGAGGGAGAAATGATAGAACTGCCATATATCGAGGACAGTATATATGAAATGTTAAAGACACAAATACAAAAAATAGAATTTCAGGGAGAATATAACAAAGGAGATCTTTCCCTGTATGACTCATATAAAAAAATATTTCGGAAGATGATGAATAATGAGATCCCATTGCTGGATACAAGGACAAACACGGAAATTTACTGGAAAGATTTTGCGGTAAATGATTATAATAACGAAAAACTCAGTGACTATGAGGATGCAGAACATGAATATTATTTCTTTGACATGGATGAGGATGGAGCGCCAGAGCTGGTGATGAGGGTTAGAATGATGTTTTGGCTGTATATCAGATATGATCCTGAAAAGGGTAAGTGTGTGTTATGGTATTGGAATATTGATACAGGGGAATCATGTCTCGGCAGTAGAAAAATTTCATCATCATGGGATGGGCGGGATGTATATTTTAAACAATTGGACAAGAAAGGAAAAATGGAATATGAAGTGTGGGCATTTACTACTTTTTGGAGTGTCGATGAAACTTACAGAATGGTTAGTTTTCCGAGGTATGCTGATCAAAGGTCAGAAGTGAGCCTTGCGGATGAAGAATTAAAGAGACAGGGAATGTATACATATGTAGATAATAGATGGTGGTTTCGGGTAACAGAGGAACAATATCAGGAATTATTTCAGGATTATCACGAAATAGAGCAAGAGTATTGGCGGCTTAAAGAGGTGGAATATACATATGAAGAATTATTTGAGTAATTGCCGGGGCAGTGTACTTGGAAGATACGAATGCTATGAAAAAGGGGATGTGCTCATGCTTATAGAAATGTAGTGAGAAGAGATTTTTTGAAAAGTGGAATTGTACAATAATACACAATACAACTAGGAGGAAAACCAATGAAATACTACGATGAACAGATTTTAGAAGCCCGATGGGAGGAAGAACGCCGAAAACACACAACATTGGAAACAGGAATTTATGTAGAGGATGATCTTATCACCTTCTCCCAGGTCATACTGCCGGATACCAAAATCCGGTTATACTTGCCGGAACAGTTTATTCCAATGCCAGAATCAGTTAAGGAAGTGAAATATCCGTCTATAAATGCCCCGGATTTTATCATCACAAGTCTGGACTCCACTGTCAACTTTGGCTTTAACATTCTCCCTGTCCAGCTGGAGGAGGGAGATACCAAAACAATGAGCAGCCAATTCCGGAATGCCCTGCGCAATGTGAATCCGTCAATCCGCATCAGTGAGCGTGTGGACAATACGGCGGCGGACAAGGGCAGTGAGATGAGCTGGTTTGGCTTTAAGGGCTATGCGCTTGACGGGCAGAACTACAACCGCATGTATATCATACGGATGCGAAAGACAGTTCTTCATGGCATTTTCAACTGTCCGCCAAGGGTAAAGGATCAGTGGGAGGGCATTGTGGATCAGTGCTTCCAGTCCGTAGAGGAATTATGGGACATACTTTAAGGAGGGATGTATATGCAGCGTACAAAAGAACTGACCGATTTTCTTCAGACGTACCGGACAGAGAGGAAAGCAGCAAGAAAGGAGGTGCTTGAGGAGTCGTATCAAAAGATGATTCCGGCGCTTACAGAGGTGATAGAACATCTGGTCAGAAGTCAGGCGGAAATTCAGGAGACCGAAGCACAGAGACGGATAAAGTATCTGTGTTTTTTCCGGCTGAGGTCGAGTGGATACACGCAGAGCCATGAGATTGCACTGGCAATGGCGGATAAAAGGCTGTATCTGGATGAAGCCATGGACTGTATTTATTGGACCCCAGACGTTATACATGAAGGGACTGCAGAGGACGTTGAGGAGGTACAGACCCTGTTGGCAAAAGCGTTCATACGGCTGGAAAAATACGAATTATTTCATATTCGGCAGCAATTGCTGTCAGATGACTGGGAGCTGTTCTGTGGCGTTCTTCCCCGGCTGGTGAAAGCAATCGAGGGCAGGATCACAGACAGCTCTCTTCTGTTGGAGGATGACATGGAAGTGCTGTGCGGCGGATACATGGAGGAGCCGGAGACAGTCTGTCATATAAACACAAAGGAGGCAGATACAGATGGGAAGTAAAAAAAGTTCGTTCCATATGGGAGATGAATTTAACGGAAAGGGGGAGAAGGTATATCTGCGGGCGACTACATGTAAGACTTATGAGCCGCTCTCGCAGGAAAATGTACGTCTGACGCCTGATTTTAAGGCGTTTGTACCCAAAGCGCTTGGCGCTGTGCCATTTATGGGGGCAGGAGGAGAGCTTGGGTCGCTGGCAAAGGCAGCGGGCGCACTTGCCGCTGTGGGGCAGACCATCATCAAAAAGGACAGCGCGACAGGGAAGTACCAGATTAGTTTCCGTGTCAGTAAGATGCGGCTCACAAACGGGTCGTATCTCCATCAGAGCAAACAGAAGAAAAAGTAAAGGAGAGTAAACAGAACGATGAGCAATTTAATCAGATGCCAAAACGGACACATGTTTTCCAGCAGGCGTTACGGGACGGTATGTCCGTATTGCAATATTGAGACAGCGACAAGGGAGAAGAAGGAGATCGGACAGACGGACACAGAGATCGAGGAGTCTCTTTTTATGAAGGAGGAAAATCCCGTGTGCGGCTGGGTGGTCTGTGTGGCAGGACCGCGCAGGGGCAAGGATTACAGGGTCATGGCAGGCAAGAACTTTGTCGGCAGGGCGGACGACATGGACATACAGATCCTGGGGGATAACAAGATCTCGCGCCGCAACCACTGTGTGATTGTCTATGATGAGAAACAAGGAAAGACGGTGCTGCTGCCAGGCGACAGCAATGGAATCGTATACCTGAACGGCGAGGCGGTGTACGCACCGACGCAGCTGCATGAGTATGATGTGATCGAGATGGGTGAGAGCCAGTTTCTGTTCATGCCTTTCTGCGGTGAGCATTTCAAGTGGGAGTAGGAGGAATAGAGATGGAAAGGGAAGAAATCGTAATATTGGCAATCTATCTGTTTATTCTTCTTTTGACCGCAGCCCGTTTCCTGTTTCCCACAAAAATAACAGGGCGGGTCATGCGGCGGTTTCGTGTCGGGAGGGCAATGACGATAGGGACAAGACAGGTTCAGGAGGACAATTATGGGATTTGTCAGGGACCGGATGCATTTCTGGCAGTGCTTGCCGACGGCATGGGCAAAAATTACGGCGGTAAGGTGTCGTCCAGGATTGCCGTGGAGACAATGAAGGACATGTTTACCTGCTACCAGCCTTCTGAAAATCCCGCCTATTTTTTCCAGCGGTCTTTCCGTATGGCAAACACCGCGATTCTTGACGAGCTGGATGATGGCAGGGGAGGCGCCAGCGTGGGGGCGGTGCTGATCAGGGATAATCAGCTGTACTACGCAGTAGCGGGCAATGTAAAGGTTGCTGTTTACCGCAAAGGCGGACTGGTGCCGCTCTCTACAGGACATACGATTGACATGCTTGCGGAAGGGAAGTTTATGGAAGGCACCATCACGAGGCAGCAGGCGCTGGAACTGCTCGAAAATAAAAGGCTCTACAATTATATCGGGCAGGACGCATTTGAGGAGATCGAGTTCTTTGACACACCAGTGCGCCTAAAGGAGAAGGATATCGTGGTGCTGATGAGCGACGGGCTCTACGAGGGCACAGATTGGAAGCGCATCGAGGAGCTGTTGGCAGGTCGCGGGAAACTGCAGCAGAAAGCGTATGAGATTATAGAGGCAGTCAACACAGGAATACAGAAGGAAAAGGATAACGCCAGCATAGTACTGGTTGAGGGATTCATATGAGAAAATATAACAGCAGCATCAAGACGGCATTTCTGTCGGAGGCAGGGAGCCGGCTGACCAACAATGACTATTTTGGATTCGTGGAGCTGGACAACTATGCATGTTATGTCATCGCGGACGGTATCACGGACATGCGCGAAGCGGCAGGCGCAAAGGCAGCGATCAGCGCGGTGATTGATGCCTTCCAGAGAGAGCCGGGAATCAGTCAAAGAAAAATAAAAGGCTATCTGAAATCCGCCAACAGGGAACTTTTACAAGGAAAGAGTTATGAGAAACAGAAGGCATCGGTCACGGCAGTGGTAACGGACTATGTGAAGTTTCGGTACGGGCATGCGGGAAACACGCGCCTGAGGCTGTATCGTGAGGGAAGGTGCATCCTGACCACTTCGGATATGTCGCTCAGCCAGGACATGGTTGAGGAGGGCGCGCTCACCCAGGACAAGGTTGCCCGCCATGAGGAGCGCAACAACCTGTATGCCTATCTTGGCAGGGAGCATTTCAAACCCTTTCTGTCCAAAAAGAAAAAGCTGTGCAATGGGGATATCATCACGCTGTACACACGCGGGATCTGGGAGAATGTGGACGAGGGAGAGCTTGCAGATGTTTTTTCGGAGGCTGGAAATGAGCCTATGGAGGAATGTGACAAGGTGGAGGACCTGCTGCTTTCCCGCCAGCCGGCGAACTTGGAAAATTATACATTTGCAGCAGTCTATATCGAAAAAGTATTTACAGACCCGGACCAGAAAAAGAGAATAAAAAAAGCAGTCACTCTATCTCTTGCGATTCTTGTGATTGTGGCAGTGGCAGCGCTTGTCCTATATCTTTGGCACAGGGACAGAACGCAGAAGAGGGCGGACATGGAACAGTATTTCTCCAACGCGCAGCAGTACGTAGAAGCCGATAACTTCCTGCGCGCAAAGGAAGAGTGTGCGAAGGCGCTCGAACAGGCGCAGAAGCTAAAGGATAAGGCGGCGGCGGACAGGTATCAGACATATCAGATGTGTATGGAGGCAGTGATCGGCGCGGATGATGCTTATGCAGACGGCGACTACGCGGGTGCAAAAGATGCCTACATCAAGGCAGGAGAACAGGCGCGCTATGCGGATAATGCCGGGCTTGCGTACATTGAGAACAGATTAGGACAGATCCGGGCGTATGAGCAGGTCTTTGACAGCATTGAGCTGGGGGACAGTCTGTTTGAACATGATAATTACGAGCAGGCAGAAGAGAAATATCTGGAAGCGAAGGCAAAAGCAGCATCAATCTATTTCAGTGACGGGAAGCAGCAGGCACTGGATGCACTGGAAAAACTCTACGAAGAGTGGAGCGCTGTCAAAGAAGAGGAAGAAAAGAAGAAAAAGGAACAGGAGAAAATAAACGAGGAGCAGGCTGCGAAGCTTGCTGCGGATCAGGCTGCTGCTGCGGAGCTGGTCAGACAAGGTGAAGAAGCCTTTTCACAGGGGGATCTTGACGGGGCAAACGTGTTTTATCTCATTGCCATGGAGAAGTATGCGGCGCTTGAAGACACTGCACAGATTGAGTTCCTGAATATGAAGATTGCTGCGTTGAAAGAAAAACAGGAGGAGGTCGCGGCAAGGATAGAGGATGCAAAGGCGCTGGAGGAGCTGGCGCGTCTGCTGGAAGAACAGAAGGACTATGCGCAGGCAAAGATACATTACCAGTATGCCAAAGCGATATATCTGGAAATAGGAAAGAACAACAAAGCGGATGAGGTTCAGGGAAAGATTGATCTCATTGATGCCAAGGAAGCGCAGGAGGAGAAAGAGAAGCAGAAGGAGAAGGAGGAACAGGAGGAGAAAGAAAAAGCTGAAAAAGAGAAGGCTGAAAAAGAAAAGGCTGAAAAAGAAGCAGCCGAGGCAGAGTAAAAACTGGATGGTGGGATAAGATGACAGAGGAAAAGGAATTTGATTATGAGAACTACATAAAAAGGCGGTTGAGGGAGATTGATGACCTTGACGAGCGCAGGTATGCCAAGGAGCTGCTTCTGGGAAGCTTAGGAGAACTGGCTGCATGGACAGAGGCAAAGTACAAGGCGCTGGAACAGCGGATCAGGGATGATTTGGACAATCCATGGGAAGGCTTCCAGATCTCTATGACGGTCATAGACAGGGCGGACTATGACCCGATTAACCCGTTCTGGCGTCCGATTTGTGAGGAGGATCTCAAGCCGGCAAAGGGCAGTGGGCGTGTAAGCATTTATCTCATGGCAGATGACGCGGGATGCCAGCGATTTATGGCACAGGGGAAGGCAGAGGCAGCAGACCGGGAAACAGGACAGCAGATGTGTTACAGCATCATAAAGCCTGAGCGGTACAGGATCTGCATGGAAAGGCTGCATACGCTTTTCCTGCAAAACCATGTCCCGTGGCAGACAGTGCAGACAGGGCACTTGGAGCGTTTCTTTGATTTAGTGCCGGACGAAACGCTTTCCGACAAGCTGCAGCCTGTGTTTCAGTGGGAGGACTGGGTGCCCTATGTGCGGCAGGATATCATACCGCTTTGGAATATGCAGGAGAAAGTACTCCAATCACAGGAGTTTCGGCGCCCGTGTATTGATGAGGTGGTCTATGAGCATGTCTATTATGTAGGAGAGTATGGGAACAATACGGATGGTTGCCTGGTAGATGCAGGAGACAATGTGCGGTCTATTCGGTATGAGAAGAACAAGGTGATATTGCAGACAAGCAAGGAAATTCCCGGCGACATATCGGTCTGCAGGCTGTATCAGGGAGACAAGGGAAACTCTTATGGATATCATTATTCTGTATTGTCAAACCACAGGCAGGACAATTTTGCGGCACGATATCTGAATCATACTGGAAACTTTATACAGACGCCTGCGGAGCTGATGAGAAAGATTGAGGAGCTTTCAGGTGGTTTTCGGATTGGGGTTACAGGATATGAAATCCGGCAAAAGGGCAGCGTGGCAGGCATGCTGGAAGGAGACATGAACAGTTTTACCGGGACGCAGGTATTTGCGCGGGATCAGAGAAGCCTGCTGGTGCTCCGTTTCTGCAGGGAAGAACAGGATAGTGCCTGTGATTATCTGTATAAGTCGCAGATACGGTATATTCTGTCACAGCTGCAGTTGGAGTTTATGGAGTACAGGTGTGTGGGGGTATTAGAATGAATTATGCATGGGAAGCTGTCTTACAGGCGGAAAAAAACGGCAGGGAACGTGACCGGCTGCGTTTTGTGGAGGCAGCCATACCAAGCCCGTATATAGAGGTGTCGGTGACAGACCTGAATATCAGGGAGCCAGAGGGGGACAGGGTGGAGATCAATCCTCTCTATCGTCTTGCGGACGTGTTCGGGCGGCTGTTTGACCGCAACACGGATGAGATGACACAGACAAGGGCGCTTTTTTTCGATGTGTGTATGCATTATATCACACAGCTTGATCTGCGGGAAGGACTCTCAAAGGAGGATTATTATTACCGTCTGCTGTCGGAGGATCTTTGTCTGGGGCGGTATGGCAGCAGAACAAAAAGGCGGTTTGCACTGTTTGGAGGGCAGGAGCAGCGGCTGATTCTGCGGGCGTACCTGCGCCTGCTAAAGACGGGGAACTATCAGGAGGAATTCAGGAAGGCAGTGACAAGTATTTACACAGAAGCAATGGTCTATGAGGATAACGAGACAGCGTATGAACTGCTGGTGTACCTCGGAACACAGGATACGCAGACGCAGCGGGAGCGCGCGGCATTTCTGCGGGAACTGTTTCTGCCGGTTCAGGAGACCGTGCATTTCTTTTATGAGAACCATTTCGGTATCATTGATGTGGATGAGACAATGCTTGTGGATGAGATGGTGATATTTTAGCGGAGGTTGAGAGGCAATGAGCGGATATATTTTAAACAGGGAAGGAATCAGGGAGAAGGAAAAAAAGACACTGTACAGGCTGGGTGAGCTGGAACTGATGACGACACACCAGCTGCGGGAAATCTGCAGGCGGGAGCGGATCATACAGGGCATTCTCAATCCTATGGACAAGGAAGAGCTGGTACATACCATCATGCGATACCGCGGGACGAGGGATCAGCTGCTGATACGCACAGAGTCAGAGACGGGCATCTGTATGCTGGAGATGATGTTTGACAATCGGCGGATACTTCCCCTGCGGGAGAAAACATTGCAGATTCCTTCGCGTCTGATCGTATATGAAGGGTTGTCTATGGATACGGCAGATCAAGTGCGGATGCCGTATCACAGTGCATTGGAGAACACGAATGCACTTCTTGTCAGCGGGGAGAGGGAGGTCTGCGGGATCTTTCATCTGCGGGTAAAGGGAGAGGACAGAAAGTATTTATATGTGGTCCGGGAGGAGGTAATGCCGTGCAGGGAGTCTGAGCTGAAAGAGTATGACCTGTACTGTTTTCCGCAGCGGGAGTCGGATATGTTGTTCTCCATCTATTACGGACTGGGCGGGGAGATGCCAGAGCATTTGTCAGCTTATAAGATACCGCTCATGGATGTGGAGGTCCGCAAGCCGATAGAGCTTAGGATGCCGCTCGTGATCGGTTTTGGCGCTGACAGCACCACAGCGGGGGTCTGGCTGGACGCTGTGTATTTTGAGGAGACGAAGGGTACTATGTTTGCTCAAAATTTTCAGGAGAATGCGGTTCAATATACAGTATTTTGTGGCGGAAGCAGGCTGATTCCCACGGTGGCAGGCGTTGCTGCGGTAAAGGAGGGAACGCCGCAGTTTGTATTTGGGCAGGAGGCGGTGGAGCTGTCCAATGCAGGATATGTGGATGAAGGGTTCAGTATCTTTTATGATATGAAACGGTGGGTCTGTGACCCGGACAGGGAGGAGGAGATCACGGATCGGGAGGGCAGGCGGACATTCCTTGCACGCAGGGACATCATCAGGGAATTCTTTATGTATGTTGTCAGAAGCACAGAAAATTGTTTTAAATGCAGGGTGCGGCAGATTCATGTACCCTGCCCGGTCAGGCAGACAGTTTTATTTCAGAAGCTTTTCCATGAGATCCTGCCGGAATATATACTGCCCGACAGGGAACTGCCGGACGAGGGGGTGTCAATATTATATCATACAGTCTCTGGTATGCTGGAATCCCGGAAATTAGAGGAGGATACGGATTATAAGGCGCTTGTCTTAGACTGCGGCGGCGCTTTCACAAATCTATGTGCGTGTCAGTTCAGATTTCATGATGACAGGGTAGCCTACCATATCAGTATCAGGACGGCGTATGAGAACGGTGATGTAGATTTTGGCGGGAATCGTCTGACTTACAGAATCATGCAGTATATCAAACTCCGTCTGGTGGAAAAGTTTGGTTTTTCCCTGCCAGTGTCTGCGGATAATCTCCTTCAGGGTTTGGATGTAGATGCCCTCCGCTATGTGGACTCAGGCGGGACGGCAGGATTGTACAGTGCGTTTGAAGAAGCCTATGAGACAGCAGAGCAGTATCTTCCAACCCGGTTCAGGGAGTATGGGAGCAGGAGCCGTGAAGAATATTTCAAGGTCAGAAATAATTTTTACCATCTCTTATATTTGGCGGAGCAGGTCAAGAAACAGTTTTATGGGCAGGCAGGGATTTTAAGGGTGGGAATCTCCTCAGATAAAAATATAGACAACAGCATCTCATGGGTACAGGCAGACAAGTGGAAGCTGTCCATACAGGAGAATAGAAACTTCCGCATTATCAAGGAATTCCCGGAAATTATTGTAAATCTGTATGAGATCGGACTTGTGATAAGGGGCGACATCTATGGCGCCATACAAAAACTGATGGAGCCGCTGTATCGGGGCGACAAACTTAGGGACTTTTCATTTTTGAGGCTGACGGGGCAGTCCTGCAAAATTGATATTTTCAAGGAAGCGCTAAAAGAATTTTTACCAGGGCGCATGATACAGTTTCGTCGCAGCAGCAAAGGTGCAGGAGATACGGACTTAAAGACGGGCTGCGTGGATGGCGCGCTGAAGTACATACGGGACAAACGGCTGGGCTATGCGCAGGTGGAGCTGTATACAGATACGCCGCTGCTGCCCTACACAGTCAGCGCCTTTACGCATAATGGAAAGGAAGTAGAGCTGGTCAACGGTTTCAAGCGCAGGGAGGAGACGCGTTATGTCTCAAGAAACTTAGAAGATCTGACATTGTACCTGTATCTGAGGGATATAGAGGGCAGGGAGCGGTATCGGTTCTGTCTCGACTGCGGGCTGGAACAGTTCAGAGAAGTGACTTATGAGGATATTCAGAATACATACAATACAAGGATTCCGCAGAAGGATACAGACAGTATTGTGGACAATGAAATGCGATTCTTTGCATGGAAATGCAGTCTGGAATGGGGATATGTGATCGTGCCGGTATACAGGAGGCAGGAGCGCCTGTACATGGGTAACAGTCAGTTTTTTCCGTTTGAGCATGAGGGATGGACGATAAACTATTATGATGGGATGAAATAAATACGAAAGGGATTGTAGATGATGGAACACATATACCCGGCTTTTGAGCGCGGAAGGATTATGAAGAAAGAATTGTTGTGGGCACTCAGAGATTACGCCTATTCAGCGTTACAGATAAAATATCAGAACTATGCGGACGGAATCCTCTCTGGGTGCGGGATACACCCGGAAGGCAGCACGCTGCGCATCGCGCCGGGAATGATCAAGTGTGCGGATTTTATCTTTTTGATCACAGGGGAGGAGAGGGTATCCTATACGCCGACAGGGGAGTATATCAGCCTGAAATTCCGGTTAAAAGAGAAGGAGGACCTGCCGGATTACACTAGGTACCTGACGGAGTTTGCGCTGGATGACTGCATGGAACGCAGCAGCAATGAAATCGAACTGTGCAGATTTAAGCTGAAAGAAGGCGCAGTGCTGCGCACAGAATACAAGGATTTCTACGATATACAGACAGAGTATGACACTGTGAATCTGGCAGATGCCACATGGTCCTGCGCGGGACACAACACCCTGTCAAAGGACATCACAGACTATTTCGCCCAGAAGGTGCTCGAGTGTGAAAAGGCAGAAGAACAGGACATCCAGTTTGCCTATTTCCTGCTGCGGGGGCAGGAGGCGGCAGACTACAGGATTCTCACAGACTATATCCGGCGAAAGACGGGCGAAAGCGTGCGGGATGCCAAGGAAATCAGCGCCGAAGAAGCCTTTGATAAGCTCGTGGATATACTGGATGGAATCCGCAGAGGAACAGGGACGTACAGAAACAATGGAAGCGGAGCGGAGCGGCGGATGATTGTGTGGGAGTGAGGAAAGGAGAGGTGAAAGATGAACAAAAGTTATCTGGTAACAGGAGCAAAGCTGCGGTGCATGTGGGGCAGCAAGCCCAGCACGCTTGTCATATCAGAAGGGCACAATTTCATAG
>CAMWJQ010000067.1 GCA_947174615.1 uncultured Lachnospiraceae bacterium | reverse complement strand
CCCCTATACCACTGCTGGAATACAAAGAACGACCATGCTACCTTCGAGTAGTTTGCCCCTGAAGCCGGTCCCTTGTCACCAGTTCTCACATATTCACTGATAAAATCATGCACGTACTGCGCATCGAAGATTCCCTGTTTCCTCAAATAATCCACGCTGCACATATCCAGCAATTCCTCTCTGAGCGGTCCGCGCAACCACGCATCCAGCGGCACGCCGAATCCGACCTTGGGTCTGTCGAGCAGATTTCTCGGAATATAGTCATAGGCAATATCCTTCAAAATCCGCTTCTTCACACCGTTTGCATACTTGTATGCGTGGGGCAGGCGGTACGAGTACTCCATGACGTTGACATCCAGAATCGGGCATCTAGCCTCAATAGAATACTTCATCGTCGCCCGGTCCACCTTGCACAGAATATCCCCTGGCAGATAGGTTTCCTCATCCAGCAGCATTCTGCGCGCCTGCCAGCTGCGCTCATGGTATCTGGTCTCGATCGGATACTTGAATGGCACGCCGCTGTCAGGCAGCATTCGATCAATCACCTTGATGTACGTCCTGCCTCCAAGCTGCGTCTTAGTCTCCGCATCATGATTTCCCGCAACGACCTGAACTCTGAATGGCAGTTTGTCCAATAGATCTATGTTGCGAAAGGGCGGCATCCGGCATACATAGTACGTCATGCGCCCCAGCGCATCGAGCTTCTGCGCCTGCGCCACACTGTCATATAGATTGTATCCGCAGAAAAACTCATCGCCGCCGTCACCAGAAAGAACGACGGTCACATCCTTTGCCGCCAGTCCTGCCACCAGCATGGAAGGAATCTGCGAACTGTCCGCAAAAGGCTCGTCATAGTACTTTGGAATACTCGCAACCATGTCAAACATCGCACGCTCATCGATATACAGTTCCGTGTGCTGTGTGCCAAGGTGCGCAGCCACCTCCTTCGCATACTTTGCTTCATTGTAACGTTCTTCATGAAAACCGATTGAATATGTTTTCACAGGCTCACGGCTTACCTCCTGCGCAATCGCAGTGATGAGCGAGGAGTCATAGCCGCCGCTCAAAAAGGCGCCCACCGGCACATCTGCAATCAGCCGCTTTCTGACTGCATTTGTCAGAATAGACTTTAACTCCGCCTTCGCCTCGTCATAAGAGCCCACAGGCTGCTGTTTTTGGGTATGATATACTCGGGGAATATCCCAGTATTTATGTCTGGACAGTTTCCCGCCGCGAAACCGCAGCATCTGCCCAGGCTCCACCTTATAGACATTCTCGAACACTGCGTCCGGCTCGTTGATGCACTGCTGGTACAGAAACCGCTTGAGCACGTCCCTTCGGATCTCTTTTGGAAATCCGGGACAAGCCATAATTGGTTTGAGCTCCGACGCAAACACAAGATTCTCTCCGTCCATCCAGTAATACAATGGCTTCTTACCAATCCTGTCCCGCACCAGATACAGCTCGTGCCGCTCACGGTCATAGAGCGCAATCGCAAACATCCCCTGAAAACGCTCCACGCAAGAGATTCCCCATTTCAGATATGCTGCCAGAATGACTTCTGTGTCACACTGGGACTTAAACGGATAGTCCGACAGCTCCTCTCGCAGTTCGAGAAAGTTATAAATTTCTCCATTATAGGAAATCACAAGTCTGTCGTCACAGGAGTGCATCGGCTGGTGACCGAGCATCGACAAATCCAAGATCGACAGCCTGCGCTGCGCCATACCAACCCCATATCCGTCCCTGCCTGCAAAAAGCTCCTCCCCGCTGTCATTGGGTCCTCTGTGGACCATGGTATCATTCATCTGTTTGAGCTGCTCCAGCGAAATCTGCCGGCGCGAAACAAAACCACATATACCGCACATCTTACACACCTCCTACTATCTCTTCTATATAACTGCGCCACTCTTCAAAAATGACTTCCGCGGAGGCACTCCCCCCGATCTGTGCCGCGCTGCGCCCCAGTTTTTGTGCAAAATCCGGGTTTTCAATCAATCTGTTCATCGCTGCCGCGAGCGCCTGCTCATCCCCGACAGGCACCAGCAGCCCATTCACCTCCGGCGTGATGACCATGCGCGGTCCGCCCGGCGGGCAGTCTGTCGAGACTACCGGAAGTCCAAGCGCCATCGCTTCAAGAATCACATTCGGCATCCCTTCATAGTCCGACGAATATGCCGCAAGCGCCGCACAGCGCATCTCCTCCTCCAATGTACTGCTGCTCCCCATCAGGCGAACATATGCCCACGCATCGAGTCTGCCGATTAATTCCTCAAGCTTCTGCTTCGTGCCGTCATAAGCGTCGGGACCGTAGATTTTGAGCACATACTCCGGGTGCTTTTGATGTACCAGCGCAAATGCCCGGACAAGCAGACACTGATTCTTGAAATCCACCAGCCTGCCGGAATGTACCACTACCTTCTCCCGCTCCTTGGGTATCTCATTGCCGATAAAACGGTCACTGATCGGATTGAGGATAATCCTTGAATTGCTGCGCACATACGCCGGAAAAAAATCGCGCTGTTCTGGCGTCTGGAACACACACCCTGCAGCCCTTCGGAACAAGAGCGGAATCTGTATCCTGTCCGACCAAAAGTCATAATATCCGATCGGATTAATGCGCACCGAAATCAGCACCGGAAGCTTCATGCCGATCGTTGCCGTGAGCGCCCGGTAGTTTGCCTTCCGCGCAAAGGCAATGACAAGATCCGGCTGTACTTTTATTAAGAAGCGCCTCAGGTTCAGGATGCGGTCCGCAAACCGGCGAATCCGGTCATGCTTCTCCTGCTGTACGTTGAGTCCGACATGCACACGCCGGACGCGCGAGTCCGTCTCGTACTCATCCTCGCCCGTCCACTCCGTCGCGATATAAACCTCATAGCCATGCGCTGCAAACTGACCTGAAAGAGTTGTCACCACACGCTCCGCGCCGCCGCGCTCTAAGCAGTTTAAATGAAAAACAATTTTTTTCATACAATACTTCCTTTTTGATGAATCCTCTGTTCCCAAAGCTGCAGAATCATAATCCCCCACGCCTGATAAAACAGTCCAGTGTTATAGAGCATATACCGCATCTGGCAATAGATTGTAAGGGACGTAAAGCAGACATTTACCGCAATCGACAACAGCACCAGCAGTGCAAACCACTCCGCGCGGCAGGCGGTCCGCTCCCTGTCGCCGCGCACAGAACCTCCCTCTGATCTTGTGTGCATCACCAGCGCCAGGATTGATGCCCCATACAGCAGATACACCGCAATCGCTGCCCAGTTGAATACCCTGTGCACCTTGAGCACCGTCGTGATCAGTCCATGAATCACATTGCATCCAAACAGTCTGAGCAGTCTGGGGATTGACGGCATCAGCAGCTCCCGCATCATTGTTCCGGCAATAAAATTATAGCTTTCCTCCCTGTCTGCGTCCGCAATGCCCTGCGCTTCCTGATACTCGCGAATCACAGGCATCACAATATCAAATTTGATTCTGTCATAAGCGCCGCTGTAATGATCCACGACCGCCTGCCAGCCCTTCTGGGCATAGGCGGTATTGTATTCTTCGGCGTCTGCCCTTCGCATAATCTCCTGAAAAAGCGCCTTATTCTGATCCTCTTGAATATAAGAAACCATGTCTGCGTCTGCCAGATAAAGCTCTGTCCCAAGGATAAAACTCGAATCTCCCGTGTGCGGTGCAAACGTTCCCCGCATCATCAGATTGTAGCTGCAGTCAATGAGTTTCGTCCCTGCAAATCCCACAAGGCATACCAGCAGTGCACAGATGCCTGCGCGAAACCAGCCCCTGCTCCTCAAAAAAGCACAAATTATCACCACAAATAAAATGACCAGCGTTATCAACATATGTTTACGAATACTGATGAGCGCCACAGACCAGACGACGGCGCCCGCCACGCTGCGCAGCTTGTCTTTTTCGCCGCGGTGATACCATATTCCTAACAGACACAGAAAGTAAAATATCCATAAAGAATAGCTTAGCCCTTCTGTCTCAATACTGTTGAAATAGCTGTATCTGCGCTGGGCGACAAAGCGGTTCAGCAATGTGATGCCATACTGGACAGCCAGCACCCCCATGCTGCCCAGCCAGTTCAGTGCAAAAAACTTTGCAAGCTGCACTGTCACAGCACATGCTGCCGCTGCCGCCACAACACACTGCACCACCACGGCGGCATGAAGAGCCATCTCGGTCCCAAAAATCGCTCGAAACAGCCAAAGATACAGACAATACCCAGGCTCCCGGTCACTCTGCATATTGATATAAGACGGTGCATCCTCCGTCAAAATAATGCCGTCAAGCAGATACCAGAACAGATAAAAAGCCAAACTGACCGCGAACAGTATGAAGATTTTGATAGATCCCTTTTTTTGTCTCAAGATAAATCCTCCTGAATCAAGTCCCTGACTGCGTGCTGATATCGCTCCATGCCAAACGCCTCCGCCCGCGCCCGCGCTGCCGCCCGATAACGCTGATAGATTCTCTCATCGGTAAACAAGGTGACAAGCAGATCTGCAAAACGCCGCTCCTCCGCGCTGACTGTCTCCGCGCACAAATCCTTCTCCCCGTGAAACACCCCAGTCAGAATGCCATAATCTGCAAAAACGGTCTGGTTCTGATCCCCACAAGTCTCATATGCCTCGTGCAGAATCTCAGCAGGTCCCGTGAGGCAGTTGACGCTCACGCAGGGCAGACCGACTGCCATCGCCTCTATTAAAGCATTGGGAAATCCCTCACTCTGCGAGGTCAGCGCATACACATCCGCCTTTCGAAGCAGCGCAAAGGGATTCGACTGCACGCCGGTAAATAAAACGGCATCCTGCATTCCAAGATCTCCGGCAAGCTTCCTGTACGCCTCATAGCGCCCCTCCCCGATAATCATGAGCTTTAGATTCAGAGCCGGCACCTCTTTCCGCGCCAGTGCGACTGCTTTGATGAGATGCCAGAATCCTTTGACATCATGTTCCCTGCCCATAGACGCCACGATTTTGCCCGGCTGTGCAAAAAAAGCATCAAATTCCGGTGCCGTACTGCACTGCGACTGCTCCCTGATTTCCTGAATGTCACAGGGATTGTACACCGCAGCCGATCTCTTCGGATGAAACTGCTGGCGGATTTGCTGCTCCATCACCCGCGTGCAGCTAATCACCCGATCCGCCAGTGTGCATAACAGCTTCATTGTAACTTTGCTGCTCAGAGCGCCGTATCCCCGCACGCCCACCCATGTAACGTCCTTTTGCTTGGACAGCACATTGACCAGATTCGCCGTCGGTCCAAAGCTGTAACTCAGCTGTGTATGCAGCCTTTTCTTTAATTGACGCACACGCCGCACACGCTTAACGACATTGACAGCTTTGCCAAATCTGCCCTGCACTGCGCCCAGATGAAGGTCGGTCATCGCCACGCCCGACACATCGTAGATCATGCCCGCGGTGTTAAACACAACCAAATGGACATCATACTGATCTTTTAAAAGCCTCGCTGTCGCCGCGCAGACCCGCTCAAGCCCGCCTTGGTCCAGCATGGGAACGATGAGCATGATACGCTCTCTTCTCTTTTTGTTCTTTTTCTCCAAATCAATTCACTCTTTTCAACAGTTTCATCGCTGTCACCGCAAGTTTTCCGAGCAGCGTATTTCCTGCAAACACATTATAATAGGTAATCTTATCTCCGCCAAATTTCAGCTTGAACTCATCAATACCGTTGGGATTGTCAAAATCCGAGATGCCTCCCCAATCATAACGAAGCAGCCCCTTCTTCTTGAAATACAAGATATCCTCCCAGTGCAGCCGCTTGTTAGCACGCCCGATCATGGACTGGTCCGCGCTCTCCTCGCGGAAGCAGGAAGCAGAGTGCAGCAGGCGCGCATCTGTGGCATCACAGATATAGGAGTGAAATACCAGCAGTTCTCCCTCATGCCAAACAGCGGAGAACAGAATGCCGTCTGCCTCCAGATATTTCCTGACCGCAGATACATTGAGTTTGGTATCCGAGCCTTTGGACTGGTACATCCGCTCATAAATAGCCGCGAACGTGTCGAGCAGTTCCGGCGACTGCTCGATCTCCATTTTGGTATAGAACCGAATCTCGATCTGGTCTTTCTCACTCCTGCGGAACTGATACCGAACTGCTTTATTCACTGCCGCAAGCATCTCCTCCTCTGGTCTGGTAATGTCATTCATACAGGTGTGATATTCCTGCCAGCCGCGAAAACGCCCCTTCGTCTCCTCAATGGGCACGCCATGTACAAACAGAATATCCGCCCTCCTCCTCTGACGCAGCAGATCGGAGATGGAGGTCGCCCCCGGATACCAGATTTGATTCACTTTTAAAGATATTTTCTCAAACATTTTCTTTTGATAAGAAACATCTATCATACTTTTCACCTGCCTTTCCTGTCAAAGCTTTTGTACTGTGCTCTGTGTCACATGCCCCGGCGGATTGCTGCCGCTGATATAAAACGCTGCCATCGCTGCTGCCTGCTGCCGCACATCAAATCCTTTGTCTGCAAAGGTCTCCATGATCGCCCTGCTGTGTTCCTCCCGCATCAATGCCTTCTTTGCATTTCGCATAATCTCGCTCGCCCAACTGACAGGCGGCTCCTCAATGCTCTTGTAGACCGCAAGCTCTGTAAGAGCCGCCTCCCTCGTCACCCGATCGGAGACAAGACACTGTAACCCTGCCGCCTGCGCCTCCGCCACACTGCCCGGCAGCCCCTCAAAGACCGATGGAAATACAAAATAATCAAACGCCTGATAATACCGCTCCACATCAAAGCGGTTTCCCAGAAACAGCACCTTGTCCGAAAGCCCCATTGCCTGTACCTTTGCCCGGATTGTCCCCTCAAGCTCTCCTTTTCCAATCAGCACCAGCGCTGCATCGTCACGCAGCTTGCATAGCTCGGCAAAAATATCAATTAAATACGCATGATTTTTCATAAATCCGAATCTGCCCACATGCCCGATCACAAACTTGCCCATAAGCCCCAGATCGCTCCGAACCTGCATTCGAACCGAGGCATCAAATAAAAATCGGCAGGTATCGATTGCATTGGGCACCGTCCACACCTTTCCCTGCCGTACCCACGCTCTTCCATAGACTGCTTCCCCCGCCTCCGCAGAACAGGTAAAGCAATAGTCCGCCCTGTATTTTAATGGTGCGCGGACAATCTTTGTCACGATTCCCTTCATCCCCCTGTCCACTCCGGCGCTTCTCGCGTGGGCGATCGTCACCGGAATGCCTGCCTTCTTCGCAATCGGCAGATAAATCGCCGCCGTGCTGGTCATGTGCCCCTGCACTGCCGCATACGCGTGATGCTCCCGAAAAAAACGCCGAAGCGCACTCTGATATGACAGCAGATTCATTCCCCGAAAGCGCGGAACGCTGTAAATACTGCCGCCCAAACTGCGAATCTCCTGATCATATTGTCCAACTTTATCTGTGTGTACGAGGAAATCAAACTGTACTTTTGTTCTATCCAGCGCCCGGTAAAGCTCCATTACCCTGCTCTCCGCGCCGCCGAGATTCGTCGTGCCCAACACATTTAACACCCTCACTGGATTTGTCTGTATCATATCTTTTTCCTTTTTTACTGAAACCAGTTTTTTCGTTCAGCCTTTTACCGTTCTGTTTTTGAGATTGACAAGCACAAACTTGGCAAGCGCCATCCCGTACTCCTTCCAGTGTCCAAACACACTGCGCCTGACCGGCTCCACCCGAAGCAGCTCCCGATAGGAGATCAGCCTGTCCCTACAGTCTGCAAAAAGCTGCTCATACCGCTCAAAGTCCTTGTCCTCCATCGTGTTTGCATGGACAACAAAAGTCGTGAAGCCCTGTCTGTCCTTCTTCTTGAGGACACTCCCCTGCCGATAGGAAATCGGATAGAAGGTCATGCCCCACCGAAGATATGGTCTGTCCCCGAACCCGTCTGTCATCCTGCGAAATCCCAGTTTTTTCAGCGCTCTTATTGTATTTCGGTCAAAGGAGTGCGCAGGCGCCATAAAAAAATCCGTATCAATGCCGTGCGCTGCCAGAAGCTTTTTGCCTTCCTTCAATGCCTCGTACTGTTGTTCGTAGCTTACCCCAGCAAATTCTGAAAGCCTGTTTAGCGGAAAGCACCCCATCTTTTTCGTGCGGTACACATGCGTCACACCGTGCTGCGCGATGATCCAGCCCTCGTCCACAAGTGTTTGCAGATAGCGCCAAAATTCCCCTGCCGGGGAAGTCTTTGGCTCGTCGATATGGAGCATTTCATCCCGGCAGTCCGGCACAACCCCTATAAGCGGCTGAACCTGATACAGATCACAAAGCCCCTTAAACCGCATAAACTTCGCCCAATCCATATCAGGTGTGATATCATCCATCCGTATAGTGATCTTCATCTTATAAATTTTCCTTATACCAGTCAATCGCAAGCGCGATCCCCTGCTCAAAATCATATTCCGGATCGTATCCTAGAAGCTCCTTTGCCTTGGAGATGTCTGCGTTTGAATGCTTGATATCCCCCGCGCGGTCTGGTCCGAAATGAGGCTCTACCTGCTTGCCGAGCGCCCTGCACAGATCATAATAGATATCGATCAAATACTCTCGTCCGCCATAGGCGATGTTGAACGCCTGACCTGCCGCGTCGCTTGACGCCAGACACGCCTTGAAATTCGCCTCGATGACATTGTCGATATAGGTAAAGTCCCTCGACTGCTTTCCGTCACCGTTGATCGTCGGAACCTCGCCGTCCAGCAGCTGCTTGATAAACTTTGGAATCACTGCCGCGTAAGCGCCGTTTGGGTCCTGCCTGCGCCCAAATACGTTAAAATAACGAAGCCCATAGGTGTCCAGATGATAGAGCGTCTTGTACAGCCTGCCATACTCTTCATTTGTGCGCTTTGTCAGCGCATAGGGCGACAGCAGATTCCCCTCCTGTCCCTCTTTCTTAGGCAGTACAGGATGATCGCCATAGACGGAAGAACTAGATGCATAGACAAATTTTTTAACGCCGTTTTGTCTTGCCGCCTCCATCATATTCAAGGTTCCCAGTATATTGTTCTGCTCATAAAAAAGCGGCATCTCAATACTGCGCGGCACAGACCCCCACGCAGCCTGATGCATCACATAATCGACGCCCTCGCACGCCTTCATACAGGTGCCCAGATCCCTGATATCCCCTTTGAGAAACGTATAGTTTGGTCGATCCGTGAACATTTTGACATTCTCCTCCCTGCCCGTGGAGAGATCGTCAAGCGCCCGCACCTGATACCCTAAGTCTGTCAGCGCCTCGCACAGATTTGAACCGATAAACCCGGCTGCACCCGTCACAAGAAACACGCTGTCCTTCTCAAATTTTAACTCTTTATATCCCATGTCTTTACCCTCGCCTTTCCTTTCACAAAGCCTTTCCGCCCTGTTTTTTCATGATAAAAAGCTCTCTAAGCTCCAAAAATCCTGCCATATAAAACAGCGGCAGATTGTAGATCATGTATCTTGAGATACACTGTATCATCAGCGCTGTCGCGCAGACATTTCCCGCGATCGTCAGCAGTACGACAGCCATAAAAGATGCTGCCATGCTCTTCGGAGCCCGCTGCCACAAAAGAAGCGTGAGCGCGATGGCAGCCGCATAAATGAAAACTGCATACCGCACAAGTACAGGATTCTCATACGCCACCGTTCTGACAAACCCCAGCGCTGTCACACTGAAATAATTCAGTATGTATCTGCCAAGAACCTGCGGCATCAGCTGTGCGGAGAGTCCCCCGGCAACCTCGTCAATCGCAATCATCAGCTCCTGATAGCGGTCCGAATAAATGTTTTGCGTCTCGCCTACATACTGCTTTGCAGGTTCTGCAAAATAGATAAAATTCAGATCATCATGACACTGCTCATGATGCAAAGCCCTGCCAAGAATGCCTGAAGGCGCATACTTATAATTCATCTGGTCCGCGTCCGCCCTGTCATACATCTCATAAAAGAGCGCTCTCAGCGCATCATTCTCAATCGCTTCGCCATCCTCCCGGTCTGCCACATACAGGATATTGGCAAACGACATCGCTGTCCCCGACGCCGTATCCACAAACAGTCCCTGTTCACAGTAGTTATACACATGAATCACAAGACTTCTGGCTGCAAATGCGATAACGAACGCCGCCAAGATCGCGTAAAGCCCTTGTCTGCCTATATTTTCAGCCAAAACAAAGGTATTCTTACGATCGCCTGTCTCCTCGGTCGCCTGCACGCCGCGAATCACTGCCATGACAAACATCACCAGAAACCACACCACAAACAGCACCATCATCTGACCGCGGATGAGCGATATGAAAAAAAGCAGCAGCAGCGCACGCGCGCTCTCTCTGCCCATCGGTCTGCCGGACCACATCGCACGCAGCAGCTGAATAAAGGCAACCGGATATATCGAAAACAAAATCCCTTCCGTCATCAAGGCATTGGTGAGGACCAGATGCGTGCTCGAAAACAGCGGCGTCATGATATGCGGCACAAGGAGAATCCCTGTAAACAGGAAAGACACGAACAGATTCAGCTGAAAGCGCCTGCGCATAAACACCATCACTGCCGTATTTGCCGCCGCTGCCAGCAGATTCTGCAGGGCAATGAGAATCCAATAATGCCGATCAGGAGACAGAAAGCGCAAAAATTGGATCAGCAGCGCATATCCTGGCTCACGCATAATCATTTGGTTTTCGTGCTGAAAGGTATCCCCTGTGTAGACAGGTTCGCCTGTCAGCAGCAAACAGGCAAAAAATGCCACAAATATGCCACAAAATAGCACGTTTTGTAATAAATCGTTTTGAGATAAAGATTTCTGTTTATCTGCGCACATCAAAGTCTCCTAATCTTGGCAGCCCAAATAGAACTGAAAAACACGCTTTTTCATCCTATAATCTCCAATAAATATAGCCTGCGTCAGTATACGCCTTTTTATCCAAAATCCCCTTCAAATCCGTCAGCACCTTCGCCTTCCCACAGTCCGCATACAGCGCATCTATGTCTGCCATCTTAAGCGAACGATAAGACTCATGTGCGACTGCCAGAATGACTGCATCGCAGTCCTTAATCGACTTCATCGGTGTAAATTCGATTCCATACAGGCGCTTTGCCTCGTCGGCATCTGCATTGTCATCCGTCACCTGAGCCGTGATGCCGTACTCCTTTAATTCATTGTAAATATCAATGATTTTTGTATTTCTGGTATCCGGGCAGTTTTCCTTAAAGGTAAATCCTAGGATTGCCACCTTGGCACTCTTAACCGGAATATCTGCCTTGATTAGATTCTTGACAAGCGTCTCAGCCACATATTTCCCCATATCATCATTGATCCGGCGCCCTGAGAGGATAATCTGTGAGTGATATCCGAGCTGCTCCGCCTTGTAGGTCAGATAATACGGGTCCACTCCGATGCAATGTCCGCCGACTAATCCCGGCTGGAAATTCAGGAAATTCCACTTGGTCCCCGCCGCCTCAAGCACTGCTTTGGTGTCAATCCCCATTTTGTTAAAGATAATTGACAGCTCATTCATGAAAGCGATATTGATATCGCGCTGGCTGTTCTCGATGACTTTTGCGGCCTCTGCCACTTTGATCGACTCTGCGCGGTATACGCCCGCCTCCACCACCAGCTCATACACATGGGCAATCTCGTCGAGCGTCTCTGCGTCCATACCCGACACAATCTTTGTGATCGTCTCCAAACGGTGCACCTTATCCCCCGGATTGATGCGCTCCGGCGAATAGCCGATCTTGAAATCCACACCGCACTTTAAGCCGGATTCCTTCTCGAGAATCGGCACACAGATATCCTCCGTGACCCCGGGATAGACGGTAGACTCAAACACGACAATCGACCCCTTTGTAAGATTCTGTCCCAGAATGCGGCTTGCACCCTCAACCGGCGTCAGGTCCGGCGTGTGATCGTCATTGACCGGCGTCGGCACCGCCACGATATGAAACTTTGCCTCGCGCAGCTTCGCAGGGTCTGCTGTAAAGGCAACCTTCGTGTTTCGGATCACCTCATCCCCCACCTCGTTTGTGGGGTCTATACCGGATTTATAAA
>CAMWJQ010000066.1 GCA_947174615.1 uncultured Lachnospiraceae bacterium | reverse complement strand
AGGCTGTATATTTTAAAACATCCAGAAGAATATGTTATCTGGCATCGTTAACGGACGAGGAACACATTGATTTTTATTTAAAGTATGATGACGTCTATGAACCGCAGGAATTACTGGAAAAGAGATTTTTCATTGACAGGGCGGAAACTGTGCCTTGCGTCAATATGGACAGACGAACGTATGTTATGCTTTATAAGGATAAAATTCTCAGAAAAGCGGCTGTGGTCAGGCAGCAGTATTTGTCATATATGAGTGCAATCGGACTGCATGAAAATATGGAGTACGGTTTTTTTGATTCCTATTGCCGGGGGACTGTGCAATATCTGTTAGAACAGTTTGTTCCATTTGAACTGCACGGGCTTTATCTGGGCAAGATTCATAATACGCGTACATTAAGAAAAGTGCAGTCATTTTATGAGGATCAAGGGGAGTATTTGAGGCTGGACGATATCAATGTAAGACGGACACTCATGGAGTACTGTTTTTCTTCTCCGGAGACGAATATTGTGGGAATGGATGATGATGGAAAATTTCTGTATGCAAGAGAGTATCGGACAGATTGGGATATTCGTCATATGCTGGATATTCAGGAGGGTGTGAGAGACTATTTCGTTGAGTATTACAGCAGCTTTCCGGTAGGAAAAGAAACCATGGGCGGAAGTTTACCCAATGTGGTACTCAATACCATGGATTTGACAGATTTAACAGGTGAATGTCTTGATATGGATACGATTCGGAGCATCGATGATATGGTGAATAAGGGGTACGCAGTGTGGGAGACATAGCTGGCAAGAGGGAGCATACATGGCAAAGTGGAAGATATACCTTTTCGGAGCTGGGAAACAGGGGAAGTACTGGCTTCGGTATCTGAAAAGCTGGGGGGTAAAACCAGAAGGTTTTATAGACAACAGCAATGCCTTGCAGGGAGGCGTCTGTGAGGAGCTTCCTGTTTATGGCGCGGACAGGTTAAAAAGCGTTGTGTTTGATTATATATTCATTACGTGTAGAGACGAGCAAGTAATTTACAGTCAACTGCTAGGGCTGGGAATTGCAGCACGCAAGATTATTGCTGGATATCACAGCATTCGAAATTATTTGTTTTACCATGCAGTAGATGGATACAGTTCTACAAAGCGGATTTTGAGAAACCCGCCTCAAACATGCCGGAAGGTGCTGTTTGATCTGCAAAATGGCATGGTGCTTGGAGGCGTTGAGGCATGGTCCTACGAGCTTGCAGGAGTGTTGAGGAAGCAGGGGATTGAAGGGGCTTATCTGACCATTGACAATACATTGGAAACTTCGATAGATAAGACATATCCGGCATATAAATTTCGATATAACGAGTGCGCAGAGGAGAGGGAACGGATCGATTTGTGCGTGCGTGCGATCGCGAAGAACCTGCCATGTACCATTATCTGTAACTTTCCACAATACATATTCTGGTCCGCCTGCATCGCCAAGGCGCAGTATCCGGAGCTGGTGCGGATCATCGCTGTACAGCACAATGATGACCAGCCGTATTATGAAGCCTATAGTTTGTGGCAGGAGTACCTTGACCGATGCATGGTCATCAGTTCCCTCATGAAAGACAAGCAGTTATCCTATGGGATGAGCAGGGGCAAAATGATGTGTCTTGATTGGGTGATACCCTGCGATAAACATCTGGAAAGAACGTGGAGTGAAGGAAATGTCCCATTGCGGATTGGATATGCCGGCAGAGTGACAGTGACACAGAAACGGGCAGATTTACTGATGGAGGCAGCCTTGCGGTTGCGAGAACTGGGCATCGAGTTTTGTCTGTCTGTCGCAGGAACAGGTGCTTACAGCGAAATGCTCAGTCAGAAGGTACAGGAGAATCGGCTGGAGAAATGTATCAAAATCATGGGATACATCGATAGAAAAAACATTCCTGATTTTTGGAGAGGACAGGATATCATGGTCAGTTGTTCGGAATGGGAAGGACACAGCATCTCGCAGGCTGAAGCGATGGCAGCGGGCGCAGTCCCTGTCATAACGGATGTATCAGGTGCAAGAGATGATGTGATAGATGGCTGCAATGGATTTGTAGTTCCAGTGGGCGATCTGAATCGTCTTGTAGATAGGATATGCTATTTGGATCAGAACCGCGATATGCTGAAATGCATGGGAATACGTGCTCATGATACGATATATGAACGCCAGATGCATGGAAATCAGGCAGCTTTTTGGGATAATCTATTAAAGGAAGTGTGGGTATCGTGAATGTAAAAGTATCTGTTATCATACCGGCTTTGAATGTAGTTTCTTATATAAGGGAATGTCTGGATAGTGTCATCAGCCAGTCAATGCGTGAGCTGGAGATTCTTTGCGTCGATGCTGGCTCTACGGACGGGACGAGGGAGATACTTGAGGAGTATGCCCAAAAGGACACAAGAATTACGGTCTTGGATAGCTGTATAAAAAGCTATGGAAAACAGATCAATATAGGGCTTGATTCTGCGTCCGGCGATTATATAGCCATTTTGGAAAGTGATGACTGGGCAGCAAAGGACATGTACCAGTGTTTGTATGACCATGCGCTAAAGGATGCAGTGGATTATGCTGTAGCGGACTTTGACACATTTTTTCGGCTGCAAAGTGGAAGCGCTTATTATGTCAGACACCGCCAGTTTGATGTCACAAGACAGGACTGGTATGGAAGGGTATTAAATTCTGATGAAATTGCGACATTGAGAGCTTCTGACTATGTGCTTTGGAAAGGGATTTATAAAAGACAGTTTTTAGAGGAAAACCATATAAGGCTTCATGAGTCGCCGGGCGCGGCATTTCAGGATATGGGATTTTTGCAGCAGGTCAAAACTTATGCGAAAAGAGCCAAATATCTTGACCAAAGTTTTTACCGATACAGGCAAGGGCGGGAAGACGCTTCTTCGAATAAATTAGATGGACTTAGATTTTATAAAGAGGAGTTTGAATGGATTGACGAAGAGCTGAGACTGACAGGGATTTTGAATGAAGTACATAAAAAATATTTTTATCTCACAATGAGTATATCGCTGATTACAAAATATGAGCAGATTTTGAGCAGGATGAAGGGGGACTGGCGTGACCGGAGATTAAGCGGTCCATATCATTGGTTTCGGGAACAAGTGACGGAGGCGGTTCAGAGTGGGCTTTTAGAGCAAACAATGTATACACAAGACCGTTGGGAACGACTGCAGCTGTTGCTGGCATCACAGGAAGCGCATGCGCAGCTGGTGATGGACATGCAGAAAGCAAAAAGCGCAAGGGTACAAGAATTTCAGAGTATGATAAAGAGACGCTCCATTGTGATATTTGGATGTGGCATGCGGGGAGAACGACTTATGCTGTTTTGTCATGAAAACAGCATGCGTATGTATTGCTTCTGCGATAACAATAAGGCGCTGCACGGTCAGAAGAAGTTTGGGTATCCTGTCATCGCACCATCTGTATTAAACCGTGAGCTTGTTGAGCAGGATGCAGTGGTAGTTTTATCAATGAGAGAAGGTATTGAGCAGGTGCGTACACAATTAACCAGCATGGGAATTGATGCAGACCGGATTGTTGACAGAATACCAGAACATTGTATATAAAGAGATACCATCAGAATGAAGGGAGAGGAAATTATATGTATCAGCAGATAGAATTATATCTGGAGCCAGATTGTATTTTGGACAAAATGGAGGATGCTTACTGCGAGATTTCAATGGCAGAGCATGGCTTTATATGTGGTCTGCTCAGGAAATATCAGCCGCATAAGATTGTCGAGGTTGGTGTTGCCGGCGGAGGAACAACAGCAGTTATTATGAAATGTTTGGATTTGCTTCAAATAAAGGCTCAGATGTACTCTGTTGATTTGAGTGAACAGTGTTATAGAAGACAAGGAAAAGTGACCGGATATCAGTTAAATGAAGTCAGAGAAGAGCTTGGAACTATATCAAATCATAAGTTTCTGCTGGGGCATATTCTTCCCAAAGTGGTTGATGAGATTGGAGGGGGAATTGATTTTGTAGTGTTGGATACTGTTCATTCCCTGCCGGGAGAGTTGTTAGATTTTTTGTGTATTCTTCCATATCTCAAGGATGGGGCTGTTGTGGTATTGCATGATGTTACGCTGAATCTGCATGATATATCCAGAAAAGGTTCTTATGCTACGAAGATTATTTTAGATGCAGTGAGCGGAAAAAAGTATTTTAATTACAAGGAAGAACTGCTGAACATTGGTGCAATAGAAATTAATGAAGATACAAGGAAAAATATTGCGAATGTATTTTCGGCGCTTTCTATAACATGGGCTAGTCTGCCGGCAAAAGATGAAATGGATTGTTACAAAAACGTATATCAAAAATATTATGATGAAGAATGCATGAATTTATTTGAGATTTTTTATCGTGCACAAGCCAAACTGCTAGGAGATGACGTGAGAAATTATTTTTTTGTAGGAGTTGAACTGCTCGAAACAGTTTATTACCTGGAGGAGATTGGGCAGAATACCGAGAAGTTATATCAGCATTTTATGGAGTATGCGGATGAAGTACTATATATCGTAGGAGCTGATGATCAATTATATGGGATTGTGTCCCGCGGGGATTTGTATCGGTATTATGAAAACCAAGATGAGGAGTTAAAAATTAACCAGAGATTTCAAGCTGTTTCTTCACTGGATTATGTGGCAGCAGAGAAAGTTTTTCAGAAGATAAGTACAATTCATGAGGTGCCGGTTGTAGAGCAAGGATATCTGAAAGGAGTGATCAGGAGTAAGACGACAAGAAACAGGAATGACTGGGAAGTGTACAAGAGACAATTGACATGCATAAAACAATCTGGTTGTTTGCAATAGAGAAGAAGGAGAAACCATATGCATAAATCATCCTATCTAAGAATGGAACATTTAATCCGACATTACGAACCATATTTTACACAAAACAAGGAATCCATCAAGGTCCTGGACATCGGAAGCTATGATGTAAATGGTACGTATCGCCAAATCTTGACGAATCCACGCTATGAATACACAGGTATGGACATGGCAGCAGGACCAAATGTTGACATAGTACCCAAGGATATTTATCACTGGGATGAAATCGCAGACGAAACTTATGATTTGGTTTTGTCAGGACAGGTCTTTGAGCATATCGAATATCCGTGGCTCACAATCCGCGAGATTGCAAGAGTATTAAAACCATCAGGACTTTGTATTCTCATAGCGCCCAGCTCGGGTATGGAGCATAAGGCGCCAAAGGACTGTTACCGCTATTACGCAGACGGATTTGCTGCGCTTGCCAGTTGGGCAGATTTAAAAGTATGGCATACTTCGGTGGGCGGTGTGCCAACGACAGGGCAGCTTGACGACTGGTCAGACGATTGGAATGATGGGTGTCTTGTAGCACAGAAAATGCCCTTTTGGATAGAGACGATAGAGGAGCCGTTTGCTCAGGAGAAGCGATTTCCAGTCTATGGTTTTCGTGATGTGTATAAGTTATGGGAAGCAGCAGTTATGCGGGCAGTACAGAAGTTTGAGACGAAAAAGCCAGTGGTATTGTTTGGGGCGGGACTGATTGGCAGTATCGTATTAGAAATCATGGGCGCTGAAAATGTGCAGTATTTTGTGGACCATTCTTCCACAAAGATTGGCAGGGAATATCGAGGAAAGCAGATTGTGTCTGCGGAGGACTATTTAAAAGAAAGCAGCAAGTACAACTGCCTGATAACAGCTTCTTATGCCGCGTCTGTTGAGATCAGGCAGGAGTTGGAAAGTGCAGGGGCGCAGTGTGCGATTTTATATGATATATAGTTCTACACTGGCGGTCGAAAAGGCAGACCGCTCGCATAACGCTTGATAAAGAGGAAAGAACGAATGGAAAAGTTTAACAAGACAGCGGAGGAAATCAGACAGCAGTCCGATTTAGAGCAGTTTCGGAAAAAGCTGGTGTTGTTTGGTGCAGGAGACTGCGGTCACAAAATTTATGATATGCTGCATAATGTCGGCATTAAGCCGTCTTGCTTTTGTGATAATAAAGTAAGCGAACGAATCGATGCACAAACAGGGCTGCCTATTGTGAGACCGGAAGCATTGAAAGATAAGATTGCGGATAGCGCTGTGCTGGTTTGTGCGGTGGAGGACGAAATATACCAGTCCATGTATAGGCAGCTGCTCGCATTGGGCGTTGATGACGCACAGATTTATAGGATGAGGGCGTATTATGACAGGCTGTCTATGGCATATTTCGAGGAAAATATTGAAAAGTACAAAACCGTATATCAGCTTTTGGAGGATGAATTTTCAAGAGAAGTGTATTTGGCACGGATGCGGAAGGCATTTTTGCTGAGTGATATCGCAGAGATTGTCAGTCCCAGTTCAGAAGAGTATTTTGATGAAAACATACGGCTGACAGACGAGGAAGTATTTATAGACTGTGGCGGATTTGACGGGGATACATCTATGAAATTCATAGAACGGTGTGGTGGAAAGTACAAAGACATCGTGATTTTTGAGCCAGAACAATGTAAGATTGCAGCGATTGAAAACAGGCTGCAAGGATATCAATATCAACTATTTCAGTTAGGGGTTTGGAGTAATAGTACCAGACTGCACTTTGATGCATTGGAAACAGACGGCTCGCATGTGTCAGAACAGGAGAGTGGATACACGATCAAAGCGGCGGCGCTCGACGAGACGGTCTATGATCGAAAGCCTACTTTTATAAAGATGGACATTGAGGGCTCAGAAAAAGAGGCATTAAAAGGATGTGAGAGAATTATAAAGGAGTACAGACCTAAATTAGCTGTCTGCATTTATCATAAGCCGGAGGATTTGTTTGAGCTTCCTCTGATGATAAAAGAGATGAATCCGGCATACAAGCTGTATGTGCGTCAGTACTCAAACTCAAGCTTCGAGACCGTGTTGTATGCGGTTTAAAAGTTTGACAGGATATCATTACATTGGGATTTTTAAGTTTGGATATTACGGAGGTGCACCATGCCAAAAGTTTCAATTATTCTGCCGTCATTAAACGTGGCAGCATATATTCAGGAGTGTATAGAGAGTGTCATTCATCAGACGTTGACAGACATTGAAATCCTGTGTATTGATGCGGGATCTGCCGACGGCACGTATGAGCTTTTACAGGACTATGCAGAGAAGGACAATCGAATCCGATTGATTCATTCTGACAGAAAAAGTTATGGGTATCAGATCAATCTGGGTATGGATTTGGCTCAGGGTGAGTATCTGGGGATTGTGGAAACGGACGATTGTATAGCGCCTGATATGTACGAGGTTTTATACCAGACTGCCGCAGATAAGAAACTGGATTATGCCAAGGCAGGGTTTTACACGCTTGTCACACCTTATGAGGGAGAGCAGTATCTGCTTGAAAATCCTCTGGGCAGTACAGGGCATGTGATTTCTTCAGAATACTTTACGGACTGTGCGTTGTCGCCGGATGTGTACATATGGAATGGCGTCTATAAGCTGTCGTTTTTGAGAGCGTTTGACATTCGGTTGAATGAGAGCGCGGGTGCGGCATTTCAGGACTGCGGATTTCGTTATCTGGTGGACATGAATCTACGGAGCGGCATGATTTTGGACAGGATTTTTTACAAATACAGAAGGGACAATGCAGCTTCGTCCACATACAATCCCAATTTTGTCCGTTTCAATCTTGACGAGTGCAGATATCTCAGGAAAAAGATGGCTGAGACAGGCATTACGGACAGAGCGCGGCGCGCCTTTATAGCGAGAGAGACTGTCATGATGGCATTGTCGCCTTATAGAACTTTTCGTGAGCATAGTCTGCCGGACGAGGGAATCTTATCGGCGCTGGAGGAATTTCGCCAGATTATGGTGCAGGACAGGGCGGCAGGGCTTTTGAGGCAGGAGGAGATGCTGCTGGACCAATGGATTGAGATGCGCCTGTTTACAGAGAAGCCGGAAGCGTATGAGGACTATATCGCAGTGAGGGCGAAAGCCAACTATGATATTTATGCAAATTTTGTGCAGGACATGCGAAAAAAAGAGCAGATCGTCATGTTTGGCAGCGGGAAGGCGGCAAGGTTTGCAATGTGCCTTTTGAGGATGAACCGATTGGAAAATATTGTGGCTGTCTGTGACAATGACCATAGGAAATGGGGAGAACGGTATATGCATTGTAAGATTCTATCGCCGCAGGAGGCAGTGCGGCAATACCCAGATGCACAGTATTTGATCGCCAATAAGACATGCCCGAAGGAAATTAGGAAACAATTGACGGACAGCGGGATTTCACTTGAAAAGATATCGTTTTATGAGCTGCCGCTGAATGCGTTTGGGAGTACGAATTTATTTATGAGGGAGAAATAGAGTTATAATTCACCCCCCTGTCAGTTTCTGTCAGCTTATAAGTTATTGAGGTGTGAATTATAACAGATTTTGCACACAAAATGCTCCAAGGAAAAAGCGAAAGCTTTTAGCATTTTGGCGCATGATTTCCACTACTTAGGCGTGGGTGTGAAAAGTAACGAAATAGACATAATTCTGCAGATAAATCAAAAATCATAAAAATATCTGATATAGGCATGAAAAGGACAGGGAGGAGTAGAGATGACATCACAGCAACGGTTGCGGGAGCTGCCCAAGGCAATCATCAAATGGTATCCGGTCACAGAGGAACAAAGCATCGCCTGTTTCGTATCGGAACATGGAAACAGCAGTCTGATTGCGGAGGCATTAGAGGAGGGCGGACTTTTGGTGCAGAGGCTTTCGCCTCATCACACAGCGCTGGCAGGAGAGGCGGATGGTATTTATGACCTTATCGTCATAGCTGAGATACTTGAATATGTGCAGAACATTCCACAGGTTTTGCATGATGCCAGACGCCTGCTGAAACCGTCAGGGACACTGCTTGTTGTGGCGGAGAACCGTTTGGGGATTCGGTATTTTTGCGGGGATCAGGATCGTTTTACAGGAAGAAATTACGACAGCATAGAGAATTATATACATCTACTTCCGTGGGAGCGGGAAGCAATGGAGGGCAGGGCATATTCCAAGGTGGAATTAACGCGTTTTTTAGAGGAAGCAGGATTCTGTACACATCATTTTTTCTCTGTATTTCCCAGAATATCAAATCCACAGTTGCTGTTATCGGAGACGTATGAGCCAAACGAGGCGCTCGACTTGAGAATATTTCCGGAGTATAACAGCCCGGAAACCATATTTTTGATGGAGGAGGAGTTGTATCCGTCTCTTCTTGAGAATCATCTGCTTCATGCAATGGCAAATGGATTTTTTATAGAATGTTTGCTGCAGCCGGCAGATTCCCGGATCAATCAAGTGACGTTATCCGGTGAGCGCGGACCTCAAAATGCAATGGCAACGATTGTGCGGCGAGATGGTTTTGTGGAGAAACGCGCATTGTATTCAGATGGGACAAAAAAGTTGCAGCAGCTTATGCAGAATCAGCGCGATTTGTCAGCACATGGGGTTCGTATGATTGACGCAGCGCTACACAACGGGGCGTTTGTCATGCCCTATGTGTCAGGGATTCCGGCAAATGACTATTTCCGTGATTTGCTGCAGCGGGATTTGGATACTTTTCTGACGCAGCTTGATCGGTTCTGGGATACGATTTTGCATTCTTCGGAGCACGCCCAGTATGTCGAAGTCAATTGGGAGCAGTTTGAGCCGGGGTGGGAGAAGCGAAAGAAGGACGATCCAAACAGGGAGAAGTGGAAAAAGAGCAGTGCGGAGTTGGGGGTCATTTTAAAAAGGGGATATTTGGATTTGGTTTCGCTGAACTGTTTTTATCATGATGATTCCTTTGTGTTCTATGACCAGGAGTTGTATATGGAAAATGTGCCAGCCAGGGCAATTATGCTTCGGACGATTGAGTTTATTTATAAATTTCATGACCAGCTTGATCAGATTCTTCCAAGAACAGAACTTTGGGAGCGTTATGGCATCACACAGCATAAGGCGTTATATGATAAATTTGTCAATCATTTTCTGAATGTGCTGCGAGGTGATGACGGGCTTTCGGATTATTTTAAGGAGGGCAGGCGGGATTATAGAATCGTCATGGACAATCGAAAACGCCTGAATTATTCCGGGGAAGAGTATGCGATGATTTTCAAGGATATATTTCACCATATTCATGGGCGCAGGCTGTATCTGTTTGGTTCAGGAAAATATGCACAGTATTTTCGGGAAAATTACGGGGATCGGTATCCTGTTGCCGGTTATCTGGATAATGACGAGAGCCGCTGGGGAACAGAGGTTGATGGGCTGCCAGTACTGAATCCGGAGGCATTAAAGCAGATGAATCCTGTCGAGTACAAAGTCCTTGTCTGCATCAGAAACTATATGCCGGTAGTGCGTCAGCTTCGCAGGGCAGGGATACCGAATTTCAGCGTGTATGATCCTTATAAATCATATCAAGATGAGACACAGCAAGGACAAAAGTCCGCGCGGTTAACAGCCAGTACAGAAGTCAAAAAATATAACATTGGTTATATTGCGGGTGTGTTTGATTTGTTTCATATAGGTCATCTCAATCTGCTGCGGCGTGCCAAGGAGCAGTGCAGGCATCTGATCGTGGGCGTTGTCACGGACGAGGGCGTGATGAAACACAAGAAGTCGTGTCCCAAGATTCCCTTTGAGGAGCGTATTGCGATTGTGCGTGCGTGCAGATATGTGGATGAGGCGGTGGAAATACCGCTGGATCAGGGGGATACGGATGAAGCATATCGCAGATATCGGTTTGATGTACAGTTCTCGGGAAGTGATTATGCAGAGGATCCGAAATGGAAGGCAAAGAGAGCGTTTTTGCAGCGGCATGGTGCAGATCTGGTGTTTTTTCCATATACGGAGGGGATCAGTACGACACAGTTAAAGGATAGGATTCGTGAGGGAGAAAAAAATAGCTGGGAATAGCTTAAAGGTACTCGAGAAGTCATGATCATCAGGAAAAATTTCAGATTTAGGAAGCGAGGTAACTATGGAACAAGTTTGTGCGATGGCAAGTTCTATCTTCAATCCCGAAAACCCTCACCAGAGTATCGAAGAGCTTCGGGCAGCAGGGATTCATGGTATTTTGTTTGATTTCGGTTTTTTTGTGTCCGCAGAAAGTATTCTGTATGACCGAATAAAGAATACGCATTTGTTTAGCCCTGAAAAAAAGCGTGCATCGTATCAAAAGGTCATTGCGGAATTTACGGCGCATGAGTTTCTCCCGTCGATCGCAAGACTGCCTTTTGTCAATGTGATGGCAGACTTGAAAGAACTGGACGTTGTGGAATTAAATGGTCTTATAGCGCAGATTGACAGAGATTGTATCAGGGCATGTGAGAAAATCGGATGCAGTACTGTAATTGTACAGCCTTTGGTTGTGGGCGTGACGCATAAGGAAGCGTGGGAAATTCAGAAGGAGTTCTATCTGAGTCTGGCATCACATTGTCAAAAACAGGATACCAGAATCCTGCTGACCAATCAGTGCCGCAGCCACAACGGGCATCTGATTCGCGGCGTATGTGCTGACGGGGAGACGGCAGCAGCGTGGGTTGATGCGCTGAACAGGGCGTGCGGCATGGAACGCTTTGGATTTTGCCTGGACGCGGGGAACTGTAATCTCTGCGGACAGAATATGCAGCGTATGGCAGCTGCGCTTGGAGCGCGTATCCGCGCGGTCATTCTCTCGGAGAATGACGGGCACAGCATGGCGCGGCTGCTTCCGTTTACCAGCGCGTCGATGCGGCGCTCTACAATGGATTGGACCAGCCTTGTCAGAGGTCTTAGACAGATTGGATTTGACGGAACGCTGATTCTTGATACGGTGGACACGACAGTGTCTTTCTCGCCGCTGCTGCAGCCCAGTCTAGTGCCTGTGTACAAGGCGGTTCTCGATTATTTTATGCTGCAGATCAACATTGAGAATGATTTGCGCAAATATGACCGGCTCGTTCTGTTTGGTGCGGGAAATATGTGCCGCAATTATATGAAGTGTTACGGTGAGAGCTATCCGCCGCTTTTTACCTGTGACAACAATCCTGATTTGTGGGGGACAATATTTGAGTGACTGCAAGTGAAAAGTCCGGAGGCGCTAAATCGTCTGCCTCCGAACTGCGGCTTTATCATATGCAATATATTTTAC
>CAMWJQ010000065.1 GCA_947174615.1 uncultured Lachnospiraceae bacterium | reverse complement strand
TTCTTTTAGAATTTTCAGGGTTGCATTACTGTTTATTTGTCAAGGTTCTTGTTTTGTTCATTTGACACAACTCTAATAGTTTATCACTATTCAAAATGTTTGTCAAGAACTTTTTTATTTTTTCAAGCATTTTTTAATTGCTTGTCCGCCGCTTTTTGCGACGCGTTTCATGTTACCACACTTTCAAACTTGTGTCAACACTTTTTTTCATTTATTTTCCAAATTATTTGTAACTGTTTAGTCCTCGGCTTCCTGTTGCAAGCATCAAGACAAAAAAAAGAATCTTGATGTTACTAAGATACTTTTCTCATGGCTTCTTTGCCATAAATCACATTCATTTTGTAAAATAAATGAACGGAGAAGAAGGGATTTGAACCCTCGCGCCGGTCACCCGACCTACACCCTTAGCAGGGGCGCCTCTTCAGCCTCTTGAGTACTTCTCCTAGGTACTGAATTAAATCCTCTACCAATATTTAACTTGTACGCCTTCTCGCTCGACGCATGATTTATTATACATAAGCCCTTATACATTGTCAACCCCTTTTTCAAATTAATTTTAATATTTTAAAATTTTGGCGCAGCATTTTCTGCTACGCCAGTGATCAATTGGAATAGAGTCGTGTTTTTGTTGACAATGCGGTCGCCTTTGCCAGCCGCAGCACGGTCTCGCTGAAATACTGCGGCGGAACTTCTCCTAAATGTACATGCGGCAAACCGGAATGTGTCCTCGAAATCTTTCTTATAAAGAATGCCCCTAAAGAATGCTCCATAGAATACTGCCTCTTCACTGATGGAAACAATGTCATCACCAGAAAAATCTGTTTCTGTTCACTGCCAATGTCATTAACTTAAGGAATTTGACTAACAAATTGTTCTGGAAAATGCCCAATAAATCAATGTATTCATTCACAAATCCCGGTTATTAAGGGCTTAAGTAAATGACATTGGTTCACTGCCTGATCAATATGAACAAGCATTTGTTGGTCATGAATCTCCTACAATCCGCGCAATCTGTAAAACAATCTCGCTAAAATACCGCTCACTGACCGCATCGAGCATACACGGTTTTTCTTTGACAGTAAAACGCAGTTCTTCTAATGTGATATCTGTGTTCTCATATCCTACGCCGACTCCTGAGAAGGTAAGTACGGCTCCAAATTTGTGGTCGCTGCGGCAACAGTTATCATAACAGCCGCCGTCTAAGATTTCTCCGCGCTCCCAGCCGAGACTTAACAGACTCCTCACCAGCGATGCACCATTCACCTCTATATCGTAAAACCGTGTGAGCTTCTCTGTGCCCTTCTCGTCCTCTGTGACACGGTAAACAGGGCGGTCCAGCTGCTCTACGGGCTGTGTGATCTCATAGTCTGAGAGCTGTTCTTTCCACAGGTCAAGAAGTTCATCGGACAATTCAAGCGGATGCACCAGTCCGATGCTGCCGGATTCCGGCAGGGTATACTCCTGCTCATCTACAGTGTTGAAGCTGCCGTCCTCCATATAGCGGAAGGTCTCTTTTAACTGTCCATTTTCATAATGTCCCCAGATCAGACCGACGGCAAACTGATGCATGAGTGGATTGCTGACAAACAGTGTTTTCCATGCTTCTATGCGCCAGTACCGTGCCGTGGTGAGCGTTTGTTCCAGACGCAGCTTTTGGGCAGAAGCGACTAATTTGAGCTGCTTCTTCATCTGTTTGAATGTTTCCTGTGCCTGCTTTGCCTTCTCCGCATCGTCCTGTTTGCCGGGTGCAGGCAGCTTTTTGAGCAGTTTTGCACTGCTGTCATAGACTTCGAGCTCAAGCAAGGGATTCAGGCGGACGGTAAAGCTGCGTGCGCCGTAGTCCAAGGTCTGCTCCATCTGCGCATTGAACCCTAAGTCCGGCACAATTCTGTCCTCTAACTCTTCCCTGCTGATTTCAAGCGCTGATGCTGCATCCTCGAGCGCTTCCCTGGCTGCATTTTTTACCTGATTGGATTTGAACTTGCGTGCCATCTGGTCAACGAGCAGAAGCGCCTGCGCACCGCCGTTGAGTGCCATTGCACGCACTGCATCTGCCGCGATCGCCCCTCTGGAATGATCTGCCCAGTCTTTGATCTGTCCCTGTAATACCGTAATCATCTGCGCATCGCCGTGAATCGCTGCGGCGTAGAGCACCCAGCGCTTTTTCGCCTCTGCGCCCGCGGCAGCCCAAGCGGTATATACCGTATAGACATACGCTGCCAGCTCCTGCGGCACCAGCGGCGCGGCGAGCGTATTCGCATCCTGATTCACGCTCAGAATCTCCATGTCCGCATAAGCTGCCAAAATCGCTGCCATATATTCGGGAGATGCTGTATCCGCTTCTGTCGGATTGGCAGCTCCTGCATTCTGGAAGTGTACGGTCGGGAGCGAAATGCTCTGGGTCCACTCTATTCTTCGTTTTCTGTCCCCTTTGTAAATCGCGGCTGCAAGCTGCTCTTCTGCGCGGCTCCATGTTTTCTGACTGCTGCCCTCTGCTTCTGATTTTTCCAAATCTTCTACTAAATCCTGTAATTTAACGGCTAGTTTCTTATTCTTTTCCTTGGCAAGCGCCGCCTTGATGGCGTCCAGCTGTGAGGTCTGTCCCCATTCCTCAAAAACGGTGACGGCAAAGCTGCGCTCTCTAAGCTTCTTGGAGGCGAGCAGCGCTGCGGTATCTGCCTCCCATTCCTGATGCCACTTGAACACTTCTACAAGCTGTTTTTGAACGGATTCCGAGTCCACCTGTATGAGTTCAAAGAGACTCTCTTTATACTGATCAAGGGATTTTTCGTGTGCCAGTATCTTGAGACATATACAGAATGCCGACTCACTGTCTCTGCACACCGGCTCTGGCACCCCCTCAATCCACTGTTCGCCCTCAAGCTTGAGCGCCTCTGCAATGCCAATTTCCCACTGCTCCCTGTCCTGCTGACACAGCGCTGCTGCCGCTTTTGCAGATGCATTTACAAACAGGATTTTGTTCTTTTTATCCGAAAAATGGTCACAGACATTGCCCAAAATCTTGATCTGTCTGTAAATCGGAACGGCTTCTTTGGTAAATAGCCGAAAAATGCCCGTAATCTGTTCTTGGTCATACAATAACGAATCGCTGTCTGACGGTTCTGTCATATCTTCCGATACGGGATATTCCTGTATATACTCTGTCAACCCTTTTAGCAGTTCCAGCACCAGCGCACGCCGATAAAACGCCGTCTCTCCAATTGTTTTCAGGCGGTTGATGCGCTCAGCGTTTCCGCTCTTCCATAATCCGACCGCATAATGATGCTGGTTAAAATCCGCAATCAGCGTATCCAGCGTACTGTTTCCGATCAGATACTGTTTTGCAGTTTCATGATATTTATCATAATGGTGCGTTGACAGCTCACAAGCTAGTTTTTCCAGGTAAACTTCCCTGTACGCCGCATGAATTTCTTCATATAGAACTGGGTTGGCATACTGTATCAGCATGACGAGTTTCCTGTACTCTTCGGAGTCTGCCCTCTTTATGGCTGCCCGGATACTGTCTGGGTTCTTCACTGCCATGCGCTGAATCTCCGCCTCACATTCTGCGTGTCTGTAATTTAAGAAGATCTTCTCCTGCGCCGAGGCGCCAGTCGGTCGTCCATACAAGCACCAGATGATATAATCCTCAACGGAAGTGGGCAGCATTTCTTCAACGAGATTCATATGGGCATGAAAGCCTTCATCATCTGTGAGTGCACGGACAGCATCGAGTGCATCTATGTGATATCTAAAGGAAACTCCGTGTCCCAGCGTCAGGCGAAACAACAGCTCGAGACGCACAGAATGCCGCAGTGCAAGAAACGCACAGCCTGCCGAAAACGTTACATTCATCCAGCCAGTGCGCGCGGTGCAGATCGACAGTACATTCAGCGGAAACGGCGTGTCTGCTTTTGAATGTTTAACATAGTTTTGCAGGATCCTGACTTCTCCCTGCGTGTAGGCTCGCGCGGGATAGGTCATAACCGGAATATCTGCGAGCAGGTCATTGATCAGGGAAGCTGTCAGGTCGGTCGCTGTCCCCACTTCTTTAAAATAGAGATACATTGCTGTGAGGAGCATTCTGGCATGATGCCTGCCATGCGCTCTCGACTTCTCGACGCCATGACAATACTGCAGGGCGCGCCTTAAAATCTCTGGGTTTTCTTTTCCGAGCGCCAGCAGTTTTCTTGCCTCCTCCGCATTGTGATCTTTGTACATGTACTTGGCGCACAGCGCTGCCCGGAGCGCCATTTTCTGCTCCTCTGCGTGTTCTCCTGTGAGATAGGCAAGCATTACCTCCAAATCCGTCAGTTTTGCATTGTAATCATCATTGACCAGAATCTGCCATGCAGTCGATCCGCCCATCGCTACCACAAAACGCACATAGCGCGAAAGCTCTTCTGCCCGCTTGTTCTTATGCAGCCATTTAAGGTACGTTGCATATCCGTTGATCGGAAACAAGTCTGTTAAATCCTGTGGCTCTAACTCTGTAAGCAGCGCGGGATCTTCCTCATGCTCCATATTGAGATACGCCCGTGCAATTTGTTCATTTTGCGCGTTCAGATGCATTCTGCTATACATTGAGTCGCGCAGATTCTGTTCTTTGGTGTTTTCTGTGTCCATACATGTTCCTCCATTTCATTCGTTTTATCTTACAGCCATTTGCGCTGCGGCTTTCATCTGTTTCTTTTTTTCATACATGCGGTCATCTGCTGTCTGATGCACCTTGTCAATATCATTGTCCTGCTGGCTGCCGGAAGCATAGCCGTAGGCAATAGACAGAACAAGATCTCTGACTGCCAGATTTTTCTGTGCAATATTTTGTTCGAACTGTTCCATCAGCGCAGACAGTTTCTTTTCATCGGTAATCCGTAACACAGCAACAAATTCATCACCGCCTGTGCGCGCCACGATCCCATAACTTTCAAAGGTCTGTGCAATCACATCGGCAGCGCATTGAATCAGCATATCGCCCTTTGCATGCCCATAGGTATCGTTCACCGTCTTTAGGTTGTTGACATCAAGGCAGACGATCGTGTAGCTGACGGTTTGCTCCTCCCGCATTTGATTCAGATGCTCCATGCAGTATCGGCGGTTGTGAAGCTGTGTCAGCTCGTCCGTGTAAGCGCTTTTAATCAGGAAATCACGCTCTTTTTGCTGCATCATTTTCTGTGTCATTTCTATGTAAAAAGAGACAAACAGGATACAGATCAAGATCATGATCCCGCTAGAAGATACCCCTTTGATATTGAAATAATCCTTTCCATAAAAACGCCCGCTGTTATATCCAATCAGGTCATACGCAGCACAGCCAATCACAATCAGCAGCCCAAGAACAGACAATCGGTTTTCCAGCCTTGAATATTTTAGATTCAACAGGAGCACCAGAAGGAAAAACAGCAGTCCTATGAACAAAATCGCCTGCATGTATTTGAGCATTCCTGCCAGATGCACGATATCGAGCGTGTGAAGCGCCACCATGACAGAGACGGCTGCGAGTTCTACTCCCAGAAATACATGGTAAACAATGGTCAGCGGCTTCAACTTCAGGCTGACAACCTCCTCACGTATGTAAATAGTCAGTGGAATCGGCGCCAGATAAAGCGCCAGATAATTGATTAATGAAATCGAATAGAGCGGCACGGCAAAAATAAGCATGATATTGTAGTAGCTCAGGGTCCACAATCCCATACAGATCGAAAAGAGAGAGATGCAAAACAATCGGATATATTTGGTCGAAAAAAGAAGCGCAAAGATCGTAATCACGCAGACGATCAGCCCAAATAGAATCAAGAAACAGCCGCTAAAGAGCGGCAGTCTGTTCTCTGTCATCAACACACGGTAGACATTTTCCCACTCGTACAGCCTCATGGAATCCAGCTTTGTAAATACTTTGTCCTCTGCTACCGTAATCTGGATACAGAGCGTTCTCCCCTGATAGGTGTTTGGAAAGTTGATAAACTGATAGCCGCTGCCAAGTGTTTTTCCTGCTGCCAGTCTGTCCGCGCCATACTCATAGACGAGTTCGTCCTCAATATACATACGGACAGCGCTATGCCTGACGTGAAAACGCAGCACACCCTCGACAAGCTCCCAGTCTGTCGGGAGTGTGCGCTGCATCGTAATCACATCACCTTTACTGACGGCAGAAAATTGAAACTCTGTCAAAGAAACATTCTGCCATGTATCCTCATTTATTGTGATATCCCAGCCATCATCTAATCCGACATAGTCCGAGATCGCAGAATACTCTTTGGTAAGCAGTCCATCCAGTCTTGGCAGCCATGTCAAGATGCTGATCAGGGCAAAAAGTATCCAGATCAGTTTTAGCTTTTTCATACGTTTCTATCCCCTTTTCAATATCATAACATTGGCGTTTCGTATTGTCAAATAAAGGGGTATCTGAAACTGCTGGACAGTCACACACAATCCTTGCACTCTTCCCTAAGGAACTGTTCAGAAATTACTTGCGACAAATACGCCGTATAAATGTTCAGTTGCAAAGAAGAAAATCTCAGGCATAGGAGTCAAAGGTATAAAGGGCAATGCCTTACGTCAAGATTTTCTGATGCCGCAGATGGACATTTAGACCAGTAATTGTCATGAGTAATTTATGAACAGTTCTTAATTCCGAAACACAATCCGCTCTGCGCTTGTGCAGGCTTTGAGGTCTTTCTCGGTCTTTTTGTAAAAATCCCGATACTTTTTAGGGCAGGTGATAATCAGCTCCGGGATCACATCTTTCATGGAGAGCTGCCGCTCTGTCTTATCCCGGCGCACTGCGGCAATCACACTTTTTAAGTGTTCGCCAAACTCCATGTAAATCTGCTGTGTCTGCCGTGTCTCCCACTGTGTTAAATGCAGTGAGATTTCGTTTTCATAGTTTCTGTAAAATTCCTGATAAATGTATTCTGTCACATAGGGCGTGTAAATCGCATACAGCTTCAGGATACCCAGCAAGCTGTAATATAGCGCTATCTGACCGGAATGCCGCTGCTTTTCACCGTGTTTTTCGGGCTGGTACAGTCTTTCTTTGACAATCTCGATATAATAGTCGCAGAAATCTTTCCAGAACAGCGTATCTATCTCGTGTCTTGCCTGCCCGATCTCATAGTCGTATAGCAGCGCTGCTGCCTTTTTCGTCGTCTCGTTTACGCGCTGTACAATCCATCGGTCAACGGGCAGCAAGTCCGATTCGTCATAAGTCTCTGGCTTCCGGAAATCCTCAAGCTGTAAAATGGCAAACTTCGCGGCATTGTACAATTTTTGAAGAAAGCGCTTGGAAACTTTGAGTTCTTCCTCACTGAAAAAAGTGTCTGTTCCAAGTCGGCTGTTAGCTGCCCAGTAGCGCACCGCGTCGGCTGAATGCGTCTCGATCAGCGCCATTGGAGAATCTGCTCCGTTGCTCTTGGATTTGCTGATCTTTTCGCCGGGTTTTGCCAGCACAAATCCACTAATCATGATGTCCTTCCAAGGTATTTTTCCAGTATGGTATAAGCTTTTTACGATTGAATAAAAAGCCCATGTTCTGATAATCTCATGTGCCTGACTGCGCATCCCCATCGGAATCAGCTTGTCGGTATCGTCCTGCTCTTCGCCATATCTGGCGTTGATGAGTGTTGTGACAGAGGAGGTCGCCCATGTATCAAATACTGCCTCCTCCGGAATAAACGCTGTGCAGCCGCAGGCACACGGATGAAGCGGCTGCGCTTCAAGCGGATTGACCGGAAGCTGTTCGGACTCTGCAAAAACCGGCTTTTTGCAGTCCTGACAATACCACACGGGAAACGGAACCCCAAAATACCGCTGTCTGGAAATACACCAGTCCCATTTTAAATTTTCCACCCACGTCTGATAGCGCTTCTTCATATGCGCAGGATGCCATTGTATCTCATCCGCCGCTTTGAGATATGCCTCTTTGTCAGTCAAAACATCAATATACCACTGTCTTGATGGCAGAAATTCTACTTCTGTCCCGCAGCGCTCATGGACTGCCACCATATGCTGTATCGTCTCCTGTCTCACTAAAAGCGCCTGTTCCCGCAGACAGTCGATGATATGCTGTCTTGCTTTTCTGACAGTCATGCCGCCGATATAAGATACCTTGGAATCAATGGTTCCGTCCGGCAGAATTATTTTTTTGTAAGCGAGATGGCGCTTCCGGCACCAGTCAATGTCTGTCGAATCCCCAAAAGTGGCGCACATTACCGCTCCGGTTCCTTTTTCCATGGAAACGGTCTCGTCGGATAAAATGGGAATCTCAAAGTCATATAAGGGTACTTTTGCTTTTTCCCCAATATATTTGTGATATCGGCTGTCCTCCGGGTGTACAAAGATACACACGCATCCTGCGAGAAGCTCCGGTCTGGTCGTCGCGATGAGCAGCGTTCCAGCGGGCGTCGCGAAATTCAGATAATTAAATGTTGTCTCGCACTCTTTTGTTTCTAGCTCCGCCTGCGCGATGGAGGTCTGGCATTCTGTACACCACAGTACGGGAGACTCTTTTATATAAGCCTTTTTGTTTTTTGCCAGCTCTATAAAAGACCGCTGGGAAATTTTCTGCGACAGCTCGGAGATGGTCTGATACTGTAGATTCCAGTCCACGCTAAAGCCCAGACGTTTCCACAGAGTTTTAAATTCTTCCTCGTACTTTGTGATGGTCTGCAGGCATTTCCGGCGAAATTCGCTGCGCGGCAGCATGTTGGCACGAATCCCTTCGTCCCGCTCCACCAAGCGTTCTGTGGGCAGACCGTTGTCGTCAAAGCCAAACGGATAAAAGACATCATAACCCTGCATCCGGCGAAAGCGCGCGATCATTTCCGCCTGTGTGTAGGAAAATACATGCCCGATGTGCAGCTTCCCACTCACGGTCGGCGGCGGCGTGTCGATAGAAAAGGTCTTGCGCTCCCTGCCATTGTGATATCTGTAAATCTCCTGCGCTGCCCAGAAGTTTTCCAGCCGGGTTTCTGTCTTGTGAAAATCATACTTTTTGTCCATAATCGGTTCCTCCTGAATATCGTATTTTGATAACAAAACAGACAAAAAACCGCCCTAGGCATCTCTCGATGCTTAGGGCGGGCTGACATGTCCGTGGTACCACCTAAATTCAGAAAAACTTCTGCACTCTGTACGATGCGGGAATGCCATCAATGGTTCATGGATTCCGATATCGCTTCCCCTGATAACGGTGGGAATCTCCGTTGGAGTCTACTAGGAGTCTTTCTATAAAACACTTTCTATAAAATTCTCTGTTCAATCCAAAGCTCAAAGGCTACTTCCATACACCCTTCACGAAAGTTCTCACCAGCCACTTTCTCTCTGTTCATCCGGAATGCATGTACTCCTCCTCGTCGATGCTTTTTGTCCGTCATTGTTTATTAGCATTGTAGCACATTATTCAGTTTTGTCAATGGGGATTTTGGAAGATTCGTTTTGATGGTTTTCTGCGTATTCCAGAAATTCCGGTGTCCTGGACCAATACTTTACCCCCCAGTTTTCAAAGTTCCACTCGTCCATGTAATCATTGCACTCATAGTCTACATAGTATAGCTTATGGTCCTCTTCCCGCAGGATAAAATTGGTGGGAAAATAGTCAATATTGGTGTTGGCAGGATACAGCACAGCACACATCTTCTTCACCTGATCGATGCAGTCTGCGGGCAGTGTATCGTCAAGAACCATCTCATACACTGTTTTTCCGTCGATATACTCTTTGACCAGGCGCTCATTGCTGACATCGGCATCGAGCAGCCTGGGCATGGCGATTCCGATTGTGTGCAGCCTGTCATAGTCGTGCAGCTCCGCCTGCATCTTATCGCCAAACTGGTAATAATCACAGGGCTCATGATGAATCTGCTTTACGACGACTGTCTGGCAGCCGTCCTTCGCGAGATAGGAATAGCCTCCTTTTCCTTTGCCGAGTAGTCTGAGAATTTGATAATTTTTTCCGTTTACTTCAAGTTGTTCCATTCACTTGTGCTCCTTCTCATTATATTTTTGAAAGTATTGCCTATTGTTCTGAGTGCGCTGTCAGCCCTGTTTAGGAACTGCAGCATCGGTTTGTAAGTATTCCTCCAAATCTGCAAAAAACATATCAAATGCTTCCTCCTCGGTTGCGGTTATAAACAGGTATATTTTATGCCAGGGGCGGTATATCTTTTGTTTTTCTTTCTGATTGACCCATTTTTCAAATCCCGGAAAAAATGTATATGCAGATGCGCCCTCATGTGTTTGATTGTACGCATCCATAAAACCGCGCAGAAAAATATTGGTCAATGTCAGCGACTTTTCTCCCAGCATGAGAAACGGTCGATTCTTTATCATGATCAATACTTTCCATAATTGCTGGTAAAATTCATGATCATACTGTGCATTTTTAAACGTACAAAGTGCAATATCCTGCCCGTAAATCTGTACATCCTCTATGCGGTAACATGATTTCGTTTCCGCTCTGGGATTCGTTTTTTCGAACTCTACAGATATCCCGCTCTGGTAAAAAGAGTGCAGTTCACGATAAAATAAATCAAATGCATCCTCCTCATTATCTGTATGAAATCGCAGAATATTACTCCATGACTGCGCTAATGTACAGGCATATTTCAGCTCGATGCACCGCTGAAATCCTATCATGAAATTCCATATTTGAGGATCGGCAATCTCAAGAAAATGCGCTGCTTCATCTACAGGTTTGGGTTCGTTCCAAGAGGCTTTGACTTGCCGAAGCTCCGTCTGAAATCCAAACAGATAACAGCACAAGAACTGGAGTGACTTGGCACCGAGATCGTTCTTGTAATTCGTTCGGATTTCTTCGAATAATTGTAGCAGTTTCTGATATTTTTGCTGAGTCTCTAATTTGTGAAATTCCAGTTTTGCATGTTTGTACGTCGGATTTTTTTTAAGGATTCCCGCTAAGATTTTCTTTGCCTGTGCGGTCTCTTTTTCCTGAATCAGATGCATAGCGTATTGAAATGCAACTTTTTCATGATTGGGGTTTTTCTGATAAGCCGACGCCAAAAAATAATTGGCTAAATCAAACTGATCCAGTTCAAAGTAACATTCATATAAACGCGCATAAGTCTTAAAATGTGTCTCAATCAGGGCTGATTTTAGATAATATTGGATTGCAGTTTCTATTTGATTTTTTTCCCTGCTCTCCTCTCCTCTGCAATAATAATAGTAGCTGTCCTTCTCCATTTCGCACGAATCCTTTCTGTCTTAAGTATGAGATCTGCTGTCATTGATTCCCGGTAAAAAAGCACAAACCGACAGCGTTGCTTTGGCTACGTATGCAACAGTTCTGCCAGGCATGGACATCTTACATTGGAAAGCTCTCTAGGCTCAATTTTCTTTAATCCGCCACCATAAACTCGTCCTTCTCGCTCAAGATCACTTGCAGTTATATTTGTGAGAACGTCCCACACGCTATATAAAATATCCGGCGATTGTGAAATAGCCTCTTTCAATGAAGGTTTAGGATATAGCATTAAATATGAATTTGTTGCGATTGCATTTGCATGATTCAAAATAAACCTGAATGGTGCAGAATTGTTATCTTTTCCTCTCCCCATATATGAGCATAGAAACGGAGTCACTGCCCTGTTCTCTTGAAAATACCACACTTTTCGATTTTTGCACAAATATTTTTGAGCAGTAGTCGCTTTTCCACTATTCAAGTAATTCCAAATTGAGGGGTGATTTTCTTTCAATTCCTCTTCTGACAAGGTACAATTGAGTAAGAAATACTGCGTGTCCAATCGAGGGTATCCTTTTGAATCACAAAAAACCTCATTACTTTTCAAGTAACGAGGACTTGGCAGAATCGGGGTAAAAAACGTCATATCAAGCCCATGCGCAATAATCTGCTCTTTAGAAAGAATAAAAAAATTATTATCACCTGTGGCGAGTCCTCGTTTAATATTAAAGTAATCACCTAACGTTGTAATATATTTTTTTTCAGATTGTACATTTCCATTAACCTTTTCAGGAAAATGAGTCCATTTTCTATCCTTTTCCAGTGATATTTTATCCACCTTTCCACTGATTATGGGATTGTCATGTGTACCACCATACGAAAACTCAACATCATAATTATCCAAAATAATTTCATTTTTAAACCATACCACGCAAGATGAAACTAATGCATCATCAAATTTGCATTCTTCTGGATTATACCGATGTATCCTTAATAAATGAACATTATTCAGCAAATACCGCTTTAGTGTAGTGCCA
>CAMWJQ010000064.1 GCA_947174615.1 uncultured Lachnospiraceae bacterium | reverse complement strand
AATTCTGTGTGGAGCAAATTATATAAGCGGGAGCGTGTCGAGGGAATGCTGGTTCCGAAGGGAAGAAACTCGGAGCATATCATGTATACGACGCGTGCTTTCTGCCGTCTGGAACGGGCAGTATATGTTGACCGGTGTCTGTATCATTATGTGCTGGACCGGGATGGCAGCATTATGAACGCGTCGCGCGCGGAGCGGATGTTTGGCGATGAGCTGCCGTTTTGGCGCGAGCACATCGCCTGTATACGGGAAATGGTTTCACCTCAGATGGCAGACTTCGCTGCGTATGCGTTTCAGAGACGGCTTTTATTTTATTATATAGATGCCTGTAACAGCAAAAATAAGGAGACGGCGTCACGGCTTGCAGCAGAGATCAAAGCGGACAGAGAGGAGATGGACCGGATTTATGACACCGGGATTGTCTCGCGGGGGGACAGGCTGCGCAGGAAATTGTTTCTGTTCTCGCCGGTCTTGTACGCGCTGGCGGCGCAGTGGTATGAAAAGCTGGTGATTCCACTGAGACAGTAAGGAGCGGTTATGCTTTTTAATTCATATATATTTGTGTTTTTGTTTTTACCGCTGGTGGTGATGGGGTATTACGGGCTGCATCACTTTGGATGGCAGCGGGCGGCGCTGGGATATCTGACGATGATGTCTATGGTATTTTATGGCTATAACAGTATGGCATATCTTGCGATGCTGATTGTGAGCATTCTGGTGAACTTTTTCCTCGTCCGGTTTATGGGCGCGAAAAGCGGGCGTGTGTGGCAGCGCAGAGCAGCCTTGCTGCTGGGGCTGCTCTACAATCTGGGGATTTTGTTTTATTTTAAATACTATGACTTCTTTATCGAGAATGTCAATGCAGCGTTCAAAACAGACTATCGTTTTTTGCGGCTTGCGCTTCCTCTGGGTATCAGTTTCTATACGTTCCAGCAGATTTCGTATGTCATCGATGCATACAGAGGCGACTGTGAGCGCTACAGTTTTTTGGAGTACGCGGCGTATGTGTCCTTTTTTCCGCAGCTCATCGCCGGACCAATTGTGTACCATGATGAGTTGATCCCACAGCTTCGGGCAGAGGAGAACCATCACATACAGTTTGAGAATCTAAGTAAGGGGATCTACGCTTTTGCGCTGGGCATGGCAAAGAAGGTGCTGGTGGCAGATACCTTGTCAAAGGTGGTGACAGCCGGGTATGCGGATGTGGAAGCGCTCAACAGCGTCAGCACGATGCTGGTGATGGTGTGTTATTCGCTTCAGATCTATTTTGACTTTAGCGGATACTGTGATATGGCATATGGGATTGGCTTTTTGTTTAATGTAACGCTGCCGATCAATTTTAATTCACCGTATAAGGCGGCGTCGATTCGAGAGTTCTGGGACAGGTGGCACATGACGCTGACGCGCTTTTTTACAAAATATGTCTATATCCCGCTGGGCGGCAGCAGGAGGGGAACGGTGCGCACGTATTTTAATGTCATGGTTGTGTTTTTGGTGAGCGGCATCTGGCACGGGGCGAACTGGACATTTATCCTGTGGGGCGTGGTGAATGGTTTTGGCAATCTCTTTGACAGGGTATTTGGCAGGGTTCTTATGAAAATTCCGCGTTTGATACGAGTGTTTTTCACATTTTGTTTTTGCAGTATTGCATGGAGTATGTTTCGCGCGCAGTCGTTAAAGCAGGGATTCTTGATGATCAAAAATCTGGGTGTGGCTGGAGACGGCAGGGTGTATGGACCGCTTACGGAGGTCTTTGACAAGCTGGTAGAAGTAAAGCTGCTTGGCTGGATGGGGCTTGATCCGCTGATACAGGCTTGTCCGTGGCTGATGCCGGCGGTCTTTGCCGCAGTGTTGGTGTGTGCCTGTCTGTGGATGCGCAGCACGCAGGAGAAGGCAGCGGACGGCAGATACGGCATTCGGCGCATTGTGACGACGGTGGGGCTTTTGATCTGGAGTATTTTGTCACTGTCGGAAGTGAGTGAGTTCCTGTATTTTAATTTTTGATTCATTGGATTTCTCTTGATGAAAATTTTTAAGTTTTAAGAAAGGAAGGCGGCATATGGAAATGAAAGCGAAGAAGTGGTTTCTTGCCTGCATGTCTGTGCTGGTGGGGAGTATGCTGATGATGGTGCTGGTGTTCTGGATTTTTGACCCCTATTTTCATTATCACAAGCCGTTTCCTTTCATCTCGTACCGTCTGAATGACGAGCGGTATATCAATGATGGGATTTCGAGGCATTTTGACTATGATGCCATCATCACAGGCACGTCGATGGCGCAGAATTTCAAGACGACTGAGGCGGATGCGCTGTTTGGCGTCCAGTCTGTAAAGGAAACGTTCTCCGGGGCAGGATACAAAGAACTCTCCGAGAATCTCGACAGGGCGCTCAAGCGCAATCCTGATTTAAAGACGGTGATCTGGACGATGGATGCGAACGCCTTTCTGCGCGATAAGGATTACACGGACTACGAAGGTTATCCTACCTATCTCTATGATGACAATCCTTGGAATGATGTGCAGTATGTCTTTAACAAAAATGTGTGGTATCATGGGGTGCTGGTGAACCTTATGCGGACGGTATTGGGGATACCAAGTACCACCTTTGACGAGTATTCCTCGTGGGAAAAAGAGACGGGATATGAGTATGTGATGGCGAATTACGACCGCTGGGAGGAGCCGGCGCCGGAGGCGCCGGGGCTGACAGAGGCGGATGTGGAGATGGTGACAGGCAATATCGGGCAGAATTTTGTGGATTTGGTCAACAACTATCCGGATACGACATTTTATGTGTTTTATACGCCGTACAGTATCTGCTGGTGGGATTTTATGATCCGGGAGGGGATGATCAACTACTATTTTGAGGCAGAGCTGATCGCAACGAAGATGCTTTTGCAGTGCCCGAACGTAAAACTCTATAATTTTCATGACAAATATGATATAATAACAAATCTGGACAATTATCGGGATAAGGAGCACTATGCGTCGCATGTCAATTCGATGATTCTTGAGTGGATTGCCGCTGGTGACGGGCTGGTGACAGCGGAGAATTACAGAGAGCGCTACGAGCAGGAAAGATCGTATTATTTGCGGTATGATTACGACAAACTTTTTATAGAGCAGCCGTAGGAACCGTTGATAAATTATTCACGACAATGACTTGGCTAAAGGCTCATCTGTGGCAGTAAATGAGGCAGTATGTCCTGCAAATTTTGCATGGATACGAGGAGGGGTAAAATGGACATCATCAAAAAAATGCGCTATATTCTCGACAGGAAGCAAAAGATTCATATCTGTTTTCTGGGCGTGCTCATTTTTATCGGCGGCTTGTTGGAGACGGTGAGCGTGTCGGCAGTGCTGCCGATCGTGTATGTGATTATCAGCCCTGAGCAGGCACAAGAAAATAAATATATCCGAATGGTGATGGAAGTATTGGGGATTGACAGCATCGAAGGCTTTATTGTGCCGCTTCTCTGGGCGCTGATTGTGATGTATATTTTAAAGAACGCATTTTTGCTCTTCCTAGCAAGTGAACAGAATCGTTTTATTGCATTTAACCGCAATAAATTAATCAGTCAAGTGCTCCGAGAATTTTTGAACAGACCCTATGAGTTTTATCTTGATGCGGATATTCCGACGGTTTTTCGGCTGACAGACAGCGATATCCCCAATGTATTTAATATTTTAATGGCAATGATCTCCCTTGTATCGGAAGCGGTGGTGTTCTCACTGCTGTGCATTGTGATGGTAGTGACAGACTGGAAACTGCTGTTCTTTCTGATTATAGTGTTTGGCGTGCTCTCTTTAGTCATGATTAAGGGGTTAAAACCACAGTTGTCCAGGCTGGGAGAGAAGAATCAAACGATACAGTCACGCATTGCCAAGTGGCGGATTCAGGCAATCTATGGCATTAAGGATGTGAAGGTGCTTCACAGGGAGGCATTTTTTGCGGACAATTATGAGAGCAGCGGGAAGATAGGCGCAGGCTACGCCAGACGACATGCCGTGCTGAATAATATGCCGCGGCTTTTGATCGAGGCGGTCTTTATGACGAGTATTCTGAGTTATATTATTCTTTATATTCAGTTGGGAAATGATGCGTCTACCCTGATTCCGATGCTCACGGCGTTTGGCGTGGCAGCAATCCGCATGATGCCGAGCGTCAACCGCATCAACACATACATGACAGACATTTCTTATTTTAGACCCTGTCTGGACTATGTGTATGAAAATATGAATATCAACGAGATCAGCCGCAGGAACAATCAGACCTTAAAGCCTGCCGATGCCTCCAAAACGATGCAGCTTCACGACAAGATTGCACTCGAAGGCATTGTATATGCTTATCCAAATACGGACAAACTAATCTTTGATCATGCAGATATGGTGGTGCCATGCGGCAAGTCCGTCGGGATAATGGGACCGTCAGGAGCCGGCAAGTCTACGATTGTGGATATTTTACTTGGGCTTTTGAAAGTTCGGGAGGGAAGCATCACCTGTGACGGAGACAATATCTTTGACAACTATCCTGCATGGCTTGCGCAGATTGGTTATATTCCGCAGTCAATCTATCTGGTGGACGAGCCAGTCAGAAATAACATTGCTTTCGGGATCGCGGATGAGGAGATTGATGACAGCCGTATATGGCAGGCGCTCGAGGAGGCACAGCTTGCGGATTTTATCAGAGGGCTGCCCGAGGGGCTTAACACTGCCATCGGGGACCGCGGCGTGCGTATTTCCGGCGGACAGCGGCAGCGCCTTGGCATTGCGCGGGCGCTCTATCACAATCCAGAGATTCTGGTGTTTGATGAGGCGACTTCAGCGCTGGACAACGAGACCGAGGCGGCGGTCATGGAGGCAATCAACAGTTTCCACGGCAGAAAAACGATGATTATCATTGCACACCGCTTAAATACGATCGAGAAGTGTGATATTATCTACAAAGTAGATGAAGGGAAGATACAGGAGACTCGATTATCATGAGTTTATTGTGATTTGGTCCGTGCATGGATATGATTACTATGAGTGGAAGTATGAGGAAAAGGGATTTGATTATGGCATCGAGGAATTGTGCGGGGAAAAAATCTGTGATCGCAACAGAATTATTAAAGGGTCAGGGGCTTGGGAATCAATTGTTCTGTTATGTGACAACAAGGGCGCTTGCCTATGAGAAGGGCTGTGATTTTGCCATACTCAATAAAGCGCTTCTGGATTGTATGTCTTTTATGGAGCTGGACTGCGGACTGGAACTTGAGAGAGACTATTTTCGAGAAATATACCACGAGAGAGAGGACAGGATCTATCTTGGCAATTCCCGGCATGATCTTGAGCATGGCTGTTATATCACAGGCGCGGATGAGCGGCTGTCCGCACTGGATCAGACGATGCTCCTGTACGGAAACATGCAGGACGAGTCCTATTTTGGAAACTATAAAAAAGAAATCAAGACATGGCTTCGGGTAAAACCGGCGTATGACTGTATGGAGTACTCACGGGAAAATCTCTGCATTATCAATATCAGGGGCGGCGAGTATACGAGCAATCCTGAGCTGTTTCTCAGGCGCCGCTATTGGCTGGACGCGATGGCGCTCATGCGGCGGCAGCGCGCAGACATGCAGTTTATGGTGGTGACGGACGATCTGTCGGCAGCAAGGAGAATTTTGCCGGAGGTGGAGGCGTATCATTTTGATTTGGCTGGGGATTACACTGCGATCAAAAACGCGCATTATCTGATACTGTCCAACTCGACCTTCGCTTTTTTTCCGGCATATACAAGCGATACAGTGAAGTTTATCATCGCGCCGAAATACTGGGCACGGCACAATGTATCAGATGGATACTGGGCGTCGGAACAGAACATATATTCGGATTTTCATTACCTTGACAGGAAAGGAAATCTTTTTACTGCCAAAGAATGCAGGGAAGCGCTTGACAAATACAGGCAAAAGTCGCCATACTATAAAAGAATTGGGAAACGGCCAGAAGGTATGGCGCTCCTGATGGCGGGCGTCAGAAGCAGGGGATTGGTATATAAAGATTTGACAGTGCGGGCTGTCCGTTCGCTAAAGCGCAGGCTGAAAATATAGTATAGAAACACAAAACTGAGACTGCAAATAGATTATAGATATTCTAAACAATGGTTAAAAAGGAGAAAGGAGCAAAAGCGTGGTTCAGGATAGCATGACGAAAAAACGAAAACTGCCGCAGGTGACGCTTGCCGCGATGACAAGCGTGAATGTCGGGGCGACCATCAAGGCGATGCAGTACAGTATGCGCGGGATTGACTTTGGCGATGCGGTTCTGATCACGCATCGAAAACCCTTTTTCCTGCCCAAGTCCATCCGGTACAGCCACACGGACAGGCTGAAGGATATCGACGCCTTTAACTACAAGATGGTCTATGAGCTGGGGACACATATTCATACGGACTTTGCGCTGATTGTGCATGCGGACGGCTTTGTGGTACACCCGGAGATGTGGCGGGATGAATTTCTGGACTATGATTATATCGGCGCGCCTTGGCCGCTGCCGCCCAAGGGGGACACAACCACGTACCGCGATCGGGACGGGAACATCTGCCGTGTCGGCAACAGTGCAGGTATTCGCAGCAAGCGTCTGATGGACTTTCCGAGGAAAGCGGACATTCCGTGGGAAGGTGAGTATGCCTATGGTCGGATGTGGTACTATGAGGATGGATTTATCTGCTGTAAGATACGGCATTTGCTGGAGGCGGAAGGGATGCGCATCGCACCGTTGTCAGTCGCGAAGTATTACAGCCATGAGAAGATGATACCAGAGGTACAGGGAATCACACCGTTTGCCTTCCACAAGTGGGAGGGGACGAATGCGCAGTATCCTAATTTTATCAAAGAACCCATAATTCGCAGGTTCAAGAGAAGAGTCGCAGGGTGGGGTCGTTAGATGTACGTTAAATTGAGAAAGGCATGATTGATGGTGAATAAAGATACGGCAGATCAGATAAAATGTTTTATAGAGGAGCGCAGGGGATACAGCATTTTTATACTTGTTCAGATTTTGATTCTGTTTTGTCTGATGATCGGTTTGTTTCAAAAGACTGTGGCGATCGAGCTCGATGCGCAGAATCTTGATATCCGCGATGAGAAAGTGATCGTCAATGAGGACCATTCGTTTTATATCTCGGGATGGAATGACGAAGATTCCTATGGGCGCTGGGTTGCAGGTACAGGTCTTTTTGACTTGAAACAGGGAATGTATGAAGTGTCTGTTGAGTATGAGTCCCTTTTGTATAATACAGAGGTTGGCGGCAACTGTGAGGACAAAACGGGCACACTGCAAATCTTTAGAACGAAAAAAACAGAGGACAAGTTCTGCTATAATGAGCTTCAGTTTCAGGATGGGCATACGCACCAGCGCACGCGGATGTGGATTCGCAATATCGGCGGCGAACATGGATTACAGTTAATGGTCAACTTTTACGGCGTGGGAGAGCTGCGGGTTGATAAAATTCTAATCAGAGAGCTCACTGCATGGCGTCTGATGAAGCTGCTTGGATGGCTTGTGCTGTTTCTGGCTGTCGATGCAGTCTATATCTATTTTTTTGCCAGCCGCAGGGCATCGAACAAGACAGCGGTGGCAATTCTTCTGTTTGCGGTGTTTTTTGCCAGCCTGCCGCTCATGACGGACTCTTTGTTCTGGGGGCATGACCTTGATTTTCATTTAAACAGAATCATTGCGCTTGCAAACGGGTTGGAAGCGGGGCATCTTTTTGTGCCGATTCAGACTGAGGTATTAAACGGCTATGGTTATGCTTCGCCGTTGTTTTACAGCCAGTTATTTTTATATCTGCCGGCAGTTCTTTATAATCTGGCAGTGCCTGCCCAAGTGTGTTATCAGATCTATGCGTTTCTTGTCAACATTGCGACCTGTCTGATCGCCTACTACAGTTTTAAGGGGCTTGTGAGGGACAATAAGATTGCGGCGGCAGGTGCGCTGATCTATCTGCTGTCGGCGTACCGCATCACAAACCTATATGTCAGAGCGGCAGTCGGAGAGTATACTGCAATGGCGTTTTATCCGCTTATTATCTATGGATTTGTGCGCGTGTACACCACGGAGGAGACAAAGCTTGGCATCAGGGACTATCTTCCGATTGTACTGGGGCTGAGCGGATTAATTGAAAGTCATGTGCTCTCCTGCGAGCTGGCTGCGATGTTTATCGCGGTCGTGTGTCTGGTAAATTACAGGAAAACATTTGTATTCAGGCGTTTTATCGCACTGGCGAAGGCAGCGGTTCTGACGCTTTGTGTCAATATGGCATTTATCCTGCCGTTCATCGAATCAATGCAGATGGATATCCGCGTAAATAAGGACCCGGTCAATCAGATTCAGGTGCAGGGAACGTATTTGCAGCAGGTGTTCAGTGCATTTCAGGTCTCGTTTGGCGACAGCCGCATTGGCATGAATTCAGAGATGCCGCTGTCTCTTGGCATCGCTCTTGTCATGGGGCTTGTCATCTTTGCCGCCTGCTGCAGTATGCAGAATGAGTGGCGCACGAGGAAGAGCAGCACGGTCAAAGTCGGTGTGCTGTGCACTGTATTTACGGTTGTATGTATTGTTCTGTCACTTCGAATTTTCCCGTGGGACAGTATTGAGAACTTTAGTAAACTGCTCGCAAAAGTGCTGTGCATCGTACAGTTTCCGTGGCGTTATCTGTCTATGGCGACAGTGTTTGCAGCAGTGGCGACGGTGATCGGACTCTATGTCGTAAAGGAGATCAGGAGTGTGCGGACGATGCAGCTTCTGGGCGGGATGCTCTGTCTGACTGCCGTGTTCACGAACAGCCTGTACATGGCTGGCTTTACAGATGGGATCGGGATTGAGCGTGTTTACGGGGATGCCGATGTGGAGAAGGCGGTGAGCAGCGGCGAATACATTCTAAGCGATACCATCGAGGGGAATCTTCGCTGGCGCAGAGTGAACGCGGACCCGGAGTTTGTCATGGTGTCCGCCTATGAATATCAGGGAGGAGTCACGACGTTTGACTGCGTGAACACTGCCGACACGGAGATGGCAGTGGAGATTCCGCTCATGAATTATGACAATTACTATGCCTGCGATACGGCGACAGGAGAGGCGATCGGCATCATGAACGGCACGGATAACCGTGTGAGTCTTGCAGTACCGGCAGGCTTTGACAGCAGCATCAAAGTGGTATACCGATTTCCGCTGCTGTGGAAACTGTCCTATGCAGTTTCGGGCATCACTGTGCTCTTGATTGCAGCGGTGACGGTACTTGATAGAAGGAAGAGGAGGAACGCTGGTGATTTATGACTGCTTTCAGTTTTTTAATGAACTGGATATTCTAAAAATCCGATTGCATGTCCTTGACCCGGTGGTGGACAGGTTTGTGATCAGCGAGGCGACAGAGACCTTTTCCGGTCTGAAAAAGCCCTTGTATTACGAAGAAAATAAAGCAATGTTTGCCGAATTTCAGGACAAGATCATCCATGTGGTCGTTGACGATACGCCCGAAGGCGGCACGCACGAGCGGGATACCTTCCAGAAAAATGCCGTGACAAGGGGACTGGCTGGCTGTACCGATGACGATATCGTTATTTTCAGCGATCTTGACGAGATTCCGAATCCTGATAAAATCCGTGAAATCCTGCAGAACTTTCAGGAGGACAAAATCTATCATTTTGCGCAGCGTCTGTTTTATTGCTATCTGAATATGGAAGAAGTATCGGGCAGTCTGCTGTCCTATGCAGGCGAGTTTGAGGGTGTGGCGCGCAAGAAATGGATTGGCACAAAGATGCTCAGCTACAAGCTCTTGAGGGAGCAGAATCTCCTGCTTGGCGAGCTTCGGTTTCCAGAGCGCAAGGAGATCGGCGTCCGCGTGGAGAACGGCGGCTGGCACTTTGGCTATATGGGCGGTCACGGCGAGAAGGATATCCGAAAGCGCGTGCAGGAAAAGGTGGTGTCCGCAGCGCATCAGGAATACAATTCCAAACATGTGTTATCGAATGTGACAGACCAGATTAAGGACGGCAAAGATATCTTTGGCAGGAATGCGCAGTTTGTCCGGTGCGAGATCGACGAGAGCTTTCCGGCGTATATCAGGGAGCATCAAAAGGAGCTTGATTTTCTGATTATGCAGGAGGAAAAAGGACTCAAAAAGGCACTCCGCAGGGCAAAGGTAACGATCAAAAACGCCTGTTATAAGATTCTTGTCTCGATCAAACGTGCAGGGAGAAGGATGCTTGGAAAGGGAAAATAAGGAGGGCTTGGCATGGAACGACCAAAGGTTTCAATCTGTATTCCCTGTTACAACAATGCGGATGAGGTGGAGCGCCTGCTTACGTCTGTCTACAGGCAGGAGTACACGGATTTTGAGGTCAATCTGTCGGACGACTCAACCAATGACGAGACGGAGCGCTTAGTCCGTGAGCGCTATGCGCAGGTCAGATACCAGCATAACCAGACCCCGTACGGGCATATTTTTAACTGGAATGCCGCGCTGCGGATGGCGGATGGCGCATATATTAAGGTGATGTTCAGCGACGACTGGTTTACGGATGCGACAAGCCTTGGCTCGTTTGTGACGCTGCTTGACGAGAATCCCGATGCCATGCTTGCGTTTTCCGGCAGCAGGCAGGTGATGCTGGACGGTCAGAATGGAGATGCCTTGCGCCATGTGACGGCAGCGCACCAGACAAAATATTATGACCGCGCTGCGGACGCGCTGTTTATAGACGGGCTGCGAAAGGACTACAGGCATCTTTTCCTTGGAAACCAGATTGGCGCGCCGAGCGCTGTCATCTACCGCAGGGGCAGTGCGCTGACTTTGTTTGATGAGCGGAGTAATTGGGCGTCCGATCTATTTTTATACTTTGATCTGCTGGTAAAAAGTCCCATTTTTGCCTATACGAAGGAACCGCTTGTCTCCATTGGCGTGCATGAGAACCAATACACGGAGAGTTTTGCCGAGAAGGATGAGCGCATTTATAATGATTATAAATACATGTACACAAAGTATGATCTGAGAGAGAGCAGAGCGTGCAGGGAGTATTTTACAGAACAGTTTTTGATCAAATATCACAGGGGATTTCGGGAGGCGAAAGCGCTCGGCATTGGAGGTGGGCTGTTTTTTCGTAAGCTGTCAAAGGAAATTACAGCAACCGTTCAAAGTTTTGCCAAAAGCCGTTTCAAGAAAGATGAAGATTTTTGACAGGGAAGGAATATAGGACATATGAAAGAGCGTGTAGAAAAAGCAGGTATATACTGCTTCTGGGCGGCAGCGCTGATCGAGCTGCTGCTTGTGATTGTTGATAAAAGTGCATATATCAACCCGTATGAAGGACAGCTCTTTCGCCTGACTTTTTTGCTGTTTGCGGTAAAGATCTTGACGACAAAGTATTCGAGGCATGAAATCCTGTTTCTTGGCATTGTGGGGATGGTGGCAGTCGTGTCGTACCTTGTCAATACCAAGGACGAGGCGGTGCGGGCAGTGGCGCTGGTCGCGGCGTGCAAGGACATTGACCTTCGGCGGCTTTTGAAGGTTGTGCTGGGGGTGACGCTTCTTGGGATGGCGGTATTGTTTGTACTGTCGGTCACAGGGATTTATGGGGCAGTGTCCGTCACTGCAGATTATGGCAGAGGTTCTGGACCGCTGGACCCTTATTACGAGACGCGGTACTGTTTTGGGATGGGACATCCCAATGCGTTTCAGGGAATGCTGTTTATGGTGAGTACACTGGGGATGTATCTGTATTCCGAGCGCATGAAGCTGTGGCATTTTCTGGCAGTGGGACTTGTGGGCTTTGTATTTTATCTCTTTACAGATTCCAATACGGGATTTATCGTGCTGGAGGCGGCGATTGCAGGCGTGATACTGATGAAGTACAGCAGGGCTGCCCGCGAAAGCCGGCTGCTGTATCTGCTGGCTGCCTTGCTTTTTGTGGCACTGGTGGCGTTCTCAGCGTATGGGTCACATACAGGGCGGGAAACTCCGATCATGTATAAGATTGACAGGGTGCTTAACGGACGCTTCCAGTATTCGAACATATATGAGGCGGCAAGAGTTGAGAATTGGAAGCTGTTTGGAGCGGCTGCCAACGAGGAATTTTTTGATCAGGGATTTATCAGGTTGTTTTATTGGTATGGTATCATTCCGGCAACTGTCTATCTTCTTGGAAATTTGTATCTGATTTGGCAGTCCTATCATAAAAAAGACTACAGCCTTTGCGTGATTGTGACGGCTTACGCTATATTTTCCATGATGGAGGCGCATCTGGTGTCGGTTTATCTGCTGCGGAATTATCTGCTGCTCTGGATGGGATACTATTGGTACCAGCCTTTTTTAGAACAGGGAGGGACGCAAGGGTATCTCTGGCAGCCGCGTATTATGATGAAACGTAGTGAAAAGATTGCGAGGAATGTGAAATGAAGAAGAACAAGCTGGTGAGCGTCGTCGTTCAGGCGTACAATTCCGCAG
>CAMWJQ010000063.1 GCA_947174615.1 uncultured Lachnospiraceae bacterium | reverse complement strand
AAATAATTTGGCTGCCAGTTTCCCATAAAATTTGCAGCCACAAAAAGAAAGGAAGGAAGATTTATGGAAAAAGCGAAAAAAATCTGTAGAAAGAAACGTAACCTAGCAAAAAGTATCATTAGTCTCATGCTGGTATTTGCCATGGTCATTTCCAATGTACAGACTTCGTCAGGTATGCTTTCGACTGTATGGGCGGCTGAAAGTGAAGCACAAACACTTGATGGGGAAGCCGAAACAGGCAGTGTAGACGAAGGCAATGACAGTGACGGCGAAGAAACCGGCGAGACTCAAAAGCGCCTTGAGTCAGAGGAGGCAAATAGCGAGGAAAGGAGTGAAGCGGCATCGGAATCCACGCAGGCTGGTGAGAGTGAACAGTCGGAAGAAACCAGCGAAGGTGGAAGCACCGAGACGACAACGACTTCTGCAGTAGAGACAGAAACCGCATCAGAAACAGAAACGGAGACAGAGGCGACAGAAGAAGAGAGTAATGCGTTTCTGGAAGAGGGTGAAGAGGAGCAGGTAGATGTCATTATTCACTTTAGGAATTCTCTTGGCTGGGAACAGATTGCTGCTTCTTATGCCAATCATGATGGAAATAATTGGACAGATGGTTTTTCTGGTGGCTGGCCAGGTATAAAACAAGAGAAAGATGAAAACGGATACTACACAGTAGAACAGAAAAAATCCAAAAATAGTGGATTTGCTATTATATTTAATAATAATAACAATGGGATGCAGACAAGTGATATAATTATTAATGCATCCGAATTTACAGGTAATAAATATGAGCGTTGGATTTGGATAGAGAAATATAATGACGGCTCTACAAACCATATTATTTCAACAACGCCTGTGGATGGTCCGAAAATAAATGATGATAATACAGTAACGTTCTGCTATAAAAACGATTCTGCGAGTCAAGTACAATTAGCTGGTGAAATGACTGATTGGGATACTAATGCGATTGAGATGACAAAAAATGATCAAGGCATTTTTACATGTACAACAGAAAAAGCTTTGACACCAGGTGTTACATACAAATACAAATTTATAGTAGACGGAAGCTGGATTCGTGATCCAAATAATGAATCATTTACATCTGACAATGATCAAAACAGTATAGTTACTATTCCGGGAGAAGATCCCAATAAAATTATCAGCCCTGAAGTAGAAGGAAATACAGTAACATTCCGTTATGCAAACAAGGATGCATCGGATGTGTATGTACGTGGACAGATGACAGACTGGTCAGTGAATGATGACTACAAGATGACAAAGAATGCGGAAACCGGAGTACATACACTTGAAGTTGAGCTGACACACGGCGCATATGAATATAAATTTTACTACAAAACTACCGTAGGTGGTGAGGAAAAGGAAGTTTGGCTTCGCGATCCGAAAAATGAGTTGAAGACTGATACTGCCGATCCAAATAGTATTGTATACGTACCAGGAACCGAACAATATGAATACACCATTCACTACTACAATCCAGATGCAGCTGTTCCCACAACCCCAGATGGTCCAGACTTACATATCTGGGATAAGTGCCCGGGTGCTGCAGAAGGACAGCAGTATGATTTTACAGAGATTACTAAAGATGCAGATGAGGAAAAAGGGAAAACGTGGCTGACCACAACGGTTACGGTACCATACCCACATATCAATATCATTGCAAGACCCGAAGGTGATTGGGTTACTGGCGTGACAGAAAAAGAATGGACTTATGAACTTAAAAAGGACGCTAAGACGGCAGAAATCTGGTTTGTCTATGGGGAAGGTCTGTATGACAAAAACCCGTTCCTTGAGACCTATACATACACAATCCATTATTACAATCCTGCCGCTCCAAATCAGGAAAGTAGTGCGCCTGATTTATATGTATGGGGAGCAGGTACAGCAAATCCTGGCAGGCTGTATTCATTTGCAGCAGAAAAACTCGACGATACAGACAATGGCATCAAGTGGCTGACCACAGAGGTGGATACCCCTTATAAAAAAATCGGTTTGTTTGGAAAACCTACCGCAGGAGACAGTGGGGCAGGCTGGGATGGTCAGGATAAAGACCGGTTTTATCAGCTCAAAGGTGAGGCAAAAGAAGCAGAACTTTGGTATATCCACGGAATGGGTGTCTATGAAGAAAAACCCATGATTAAGCTGGATTCTGTAGGGGCTGCTTTATCATTGGAGTCCATGGATTACACGCAGAATAGTGTTTTATCCCTGGTTTTCAACGGCAACGAAGATTCCAAAGTCCTGATTCAGAGCGCATCTGTGGATGCATCTGCATTAGGAATCAGTGACAACCTGACAATTGACCCGCAGCTTTGTGAAGTTACGCTGTCAGTAAGGGACAACATTGCTCCTGGAACCTATACACTTCCTGTAACAGTGGAAAGCGTTTCGGGTGAAAAAAAGACAGCAGAGGCATCTGTAACAGTTAAGGAGAAAACAGGCAGCGATTTCGACTGGGACGAAGCTGTGATCTATTTCATGGTGACAGATCGTTTCTTTGACGGAGATAGCAGTAACAATGCCGCAAACGGCGCAGATACTGCTGGTGATAATCCAGGGTTATATCACGGCGGCGATTTTGCAGGTGTTACGGCAAAACTAGATGAATTAAAAGAGTTAGGTGTCAATACCATATGGATTACACCCATTGTAGAAAATATAGAAGGAGTAACAGTCAGTGGAACAGGTTCGTCTGAGGTACCGTTTTATGCCGGCTACCACGGCTACTGGGCAAGCGACTTTACCCAATTAAATCCCGCGCTTGGTACAGAACAGGAGTTCGAAACGTTAATCAGTACTGCCCATGAAAAAGGCATGAAGATCATGGTTGACGTTGTGGTGAACCACGCAGGTTACGGCATGGAAGAAACCGACAAATTTCCCGGCATGCTGAGGGACAAAGCGGACGTCAATGAAGAAGATCATGAGCTTGGCGGATATCAGGCAGGGCTTCCCGATTTCCTGACAGAGATTCCGGAAGTCAGAAACCAGATTATCCAATGGCAGGTAGACTGGGCAAAGAAGGGTGTTGACTTCTTCCGCGTGGACACAGTCCAGCATGTGGACGACACAACCTGGAGGGCATTTAAGAATGAATTGACCAAGGCGAATCCAAACTTCAAAATGATCGGTGAGTACTTTGGCGCAGGCTATAATTCGGGCAACGGAAACCGAATTGGAAACGGACAGATGGACTCCCTCCTTGATTTTAATTTCAATGAGTGGGCGACAGACTTTGTATCAGGAAATATTTCTTCTGTAGAAACGAATCTGGCAAATAGAAACAAGGCGTTAAATAATACCTACCTGACAGGTCAGTTCCTAAGCAGCCATGATGAAGACGGATTTAAACAAAATTTAATTGATAAAAAATGGTCTGAGGACGCAGCAGCAGCAGCTTCTTATGTGGCAGCAACCTTGCAGATTACAGCAAAAGGTCAGCCAGTGATCTATTATGGCGAAGAAATCGGTTTGACAGGAAATAATAATTACCCATATCAGACAAATCGTTATGATTATAATTGGAGTGAATTAGCGACTCAAAAGACGCAGAGTAACAGTATTTATAATCATTACAAGAAGATGCTTTCGATTCGAAACGACTATTCGGAAGTATTTGCAAAGGGTGACAGGGCAGTTGTAGCTTCATCAAATCAGGAAAAATATGATGTTGTTTCCAGAAGTTATAATAACACGACACTCTATGTCGGAATGAATATTGATACAAACACTGAAAAAACTGTAACAATATCTGTAAACAATAAAGGCATTAACGGATATAGAGATTTATATAGTGACCAGGTGTACACAGTTGCAGAAGACGGTACAGTTACAGTAACAATTCCGGCAGCAAAAGACGGCGGTACAGTTGTGCTGGCAGCAGACTCTTATACAGCAGGGCTGATGGCGCCAGATCTTACGACCATTGCAAAAGGAAAGACAACGACACTTCCTAAGCAGCTTGTGAAAATGTCAGAGAGCGGTGAAGAAACGCTGGTTGATGTTACATACGAGATGGAATCCATAGAGGGTGTGACACTGGATGCTGCAAATAGGAAAATCACCGTGGCAGAGTCCTTTGATGGAAATCGTATTAAGCTCAAAGCGACAGCAGGCTCCGATACAGTAGAATTTGAGCTGAAGGTTGTAGAGGATAAGAACGAGATCACCGTAAGACTGCATTATCATAGACCAGACGGCAATTATGAGAATTGGAATATCTGGACATGGGATGCAAGCTCAAGCGCAGTGGTTGATTTTACTTCTGATGATGAAAACGGCGGAAAAGTAGCGGAAATAATACTGCCGGGACGTGCAACCAGTGTCATGAACTATATTATCCGTAAGAGCGTGCCGGGTAATGAGTGGGCAGAGAAGGATGTTGCCAATGATTGCTATATTGATCTTTCAGAGGTACTTTCCGGTACGGTGGATTACTATGTAGAATCCAAAGAGTTCCCTGGAAAAAGAGTGTTAGGAGATGATGTGCTGATCGGTGTGAAGCTGTTATCTGTTGCCTATAGCAGTCAGAAAAATACAATCAAAGTGGTAACTGGCACACCCATAACAAGAGAACTCGATAATATATTTATATTAAAGCGCTCCGACGGAACCGAGATACCGATTACAGGGGTAAAACTTGCGAACAAAGACAAAAATGAGTATGAAGTGAGCATTGGCGCCGACTTGTCAGGACTGGAAGAGATTTCAAAAAATTATTCACTGTTTTTTGATGAATATGAATACAAGGTAACAATGCCAAGCGTGTATTCCTCAGATAAGTTCGAGACAGAATATACATATGACGGTAATGATCTCGGTGCAGTATGGTCAAAAGAAAAGACCACCTTTAAAGTATGGGCGCCGACAGCGGATAAAGTACAGGTGAACCTGTATAAATCCGGCACAGAGGGAACGGATGATCTGATCGAAACGCTCGAAATGACAAAAGGTGAGAAGGGCGTTTGGGCAGCAGAAAAAGAAGGAGACCTGAACGGTACATATTATACCTATCGTGTCACTGTGGATGGAAGCACCACTGAGGCGTGTGATCCCTATGCAAAGACGACTGGTGTAAACGGAAACCGCGCGATGGTTATTAATATGGATGCTACCAATCCGGCAGGATGGGCAGAAGACCGCGGACCAAATGCGGGAATGAGCTACACGGATTCCGTGATTTATGAGCTTCATGTCAGAGATTTCTCAATTGATGCTTCTTCAGGAATATCAGACAAGAACAAAGGAAAGTTCTTAGGATTGACAGAAAAGGGTACGACAAATGAAACAGGACAGACAACTGGTTTGGATTATTTAACGGATTTAGGCGTGACACATATCCATTTACTGCCTTCTTATGATTATGCAACAGTTGATGAGACAAAGCTGGATGAGCCGCAGTATAACTGGGGATATGATCCAAAGAATTACAATGTGCCAGAAGGCTCCTACTCGACAGATCCATATAACGGTGATGTTCGTGTAAAGGAAATGAAGCAGATGATTAAAACGCTGCATGACAATAATATCAACGTGATTATGGACGTGGTATACAATCATGTGTATGATGCAGATAAATTCTGCTTTAACCAGTTAGTACCGAAGTATTTCTCAAGAACGAATGCAGACGGCACATACTCGAGCGGCTCTGGCTGCGGAAATGATACCGCTTCTGAACGTTCTATGGTAAAGAAATACATTGTAGATTCTGTAAACTACTGGGCAGACGAATATCATATTGACGGATTCCGTTTTGACTTGGTAGGTTTATTGGATACAGATACCATTAATGAAGTCGTAAATACTGTTCATGAAAAGCATCCAGATGCAGTATTTTATGGAGAAGGCTGGACAATGAACACTGCGGTCAGCAAAGACGGCTATACAATGGCAACACAGGCAAATTCCGCAGAAACACCACAATTTGCTTACTTTAGTGACACTATCCGTAATTTGTTAAAGGGTGATACATTTAGTCACGAATCCACAGGATTTGTCTCCGGTAAAACAGGACAGGAAGAGCTTCTTGCAAAATGTTTTACAGCGACGACAGACTGGTGCAAGAGCCCGACTCAGACAGTGAACTATGCATCTTGTCATGACAATTATTCACTGATGGATAAATTATCTGTATCGAGAAAGGATGCATCATTTGAAGAAAGAACAAAGATGAACAATCTTGCAGCTGCAATTTATATGACAGCGGAAGGAATTCCTTTAATCCATGCGGCAGAAGAATTACTGCGAGAGAAACTGGATAAGAATGGAGAACCTGTTGAGAACAGCTACAATTCATCTGACCTTGTAAACAGCATCAAGTGGAGCAATCTCGACAAAGAGGCATACCGGAATGTAAGGGATTACTACAAAGGACTGATTGCATTCCGCAAAAACCATGCAGCGCTTCGTCTGACAACAGCAGCGGAAATAAAAGCCAATGTAAAATATAATTGGGTTTCAAACGAGTTGGTAATGTTTGTGATCAATGGAAAAGACATAGCAGCTGAAGTTTCTGACGGAATCGTGGTAATCTTTAATGCCAATACAGAGGCAAAAGATGTTGACCTGTACAATTATGGCGTTACAGAAGGCACATGGAATATCTGTATTAACGATCAAAAAGCTGGAATTGAAACATTGGCGTCTGTGACAGATGGCAAGGTAACAGTGGCTCCAATCTCTGCACTGGTTCTTGTAAAAGGCGAAACAAAGGATAATGAGTCTGTATATGATAAGATTGAACAGCAGAAGATCGAGCAACTTCTGAAAGAGTTGAATGCATTGATTGCTCAATTCGAGAAAGAAGAACAAGGAAATCGTACAGAGGAAACCTGGACAGCATTTCAGACAGCTTTGCAGGAAGCAAGGGATGCTGCTGGAAAAACAGGTGTAACCGCAGAGGAACTTAGTCTTGCAAAGAGCAATTTACAGGCAGCGCACGATGCATTGAAAGTACCAGAGGGCACTGTAGACAAAGAGACGTTAAAAGCGTTAGCAGCAACTTATAAAGAGATATTCAATGCGGGACAGGGAAGCTACACAGACGAAAGCTGGAATGCATTTTCAGAGGAATTGGCAAAAGCTGAAGCGCTGATCGAAAATGCAGAAGCAACACAGGAAGAAATTGATCAGGCTCACAGCGACTTAGAGACTGCTTATAAGAATCTTACCAGCACAAAGAATACAGAAAACTTAGACGCATTGATCGCAGAATACAGCAAGCTGGAAAAAGGCGATTACACAGACGAAAGCTGGAATGCGTTACAGGAGGCGCTAAAGGCAGCAAAAGAAATCGCAGATAAACCCAATGCAACACAGGATGAAATCAATAAGGCAGAACAAGACCTAAGAGACGCTTATACCGCGCTAAAGGTACCAGAAGGCACTATAGACAAACAAAAGCTAAATGCGCTTATTGCTGTCTGCGACGAGATCTTCAATAAAGGACAGGGCAGTTACACAGCCGAGAGCTGGAATGCGTTTACATCTGCACTCGAGGAAGCAAAAGCAGTTCGAGATAAAGCAGATGCATCACAGACAGAGGTTGATGAGGCAAGAGACAGATTAGACAAGGCACATCATAATCTTGTCAGCATAGAGGAAGAAATAAAAGCCCTCAAAGAATTGATCGCATCATGCGAGAAGTACACAAAGGATGATTATACTACTGAAAGCTGGACCGTATTTGAAGATGCTCTTCAAGCAGCTAAGAAAGCAGCAGAAAATCCCAATGCAGCATTGGATGAAATTCAGAGGGCAGCAGACGATTTACAGAATGCTGTGAATGAACTGATAAAAGTAAAACAAGGGCTCTGGACAGCATGGGCGCCGGATTCAGGGTTAACAGCACCGGAAAACAGCGAAGGCAAATATCATATCGCATACGCCGGAAAAGCATTTAAGCCTGAAATATTCGTATATGATGGCAAAACCAAACTCAAGGAGAAGACAGATTATACGGTATCCTACAAGAACAACACCAATGCAGGTACAGCGACTGTCACAATCAAAGGAAAAGGGAATTATGCTGAGTCCATTACGGAAGAATTTATCATTGATCCAATTGATCTTGCGACACTTGAGATAGAAGACCTGTACGCAGCAGTGGCATCAAACAACACAAAACAGGCAGCGCTCAAGCCCGTTGTGAAGTTCAACGGCAAGGCATTGAAGGCGGGAAAAGACTATACGGTAGCATATAAGGATCCAAACGGTGGAAAAACGCCCGGAAATCCTTCGATGGAATATGACGTGACTGTTGACGCCGTATCAGTGAATTTCACAGGCAGCAAAATGATTAAGATGACGCTTGTCGATAAGGATAGCGCATACTTAATGAGCAAGGCAAGCATCGGTAAAATTGCAAAAGCAGATATGGTTTACACCGGCAAAGTATTGCAGCCACAGATTACTGTGAAATATGGCAAAGCCACACTGATAAAGGATACAGATTATACGGTTCTCTACGACGACGAGCATACCGAGGCAGGCGAGACAGCAACCATCACCATTCGAGGAAATGGTACAACCTACTTCGGCGAAAAGACAACTTCCTTTAAGATTACAGGTACGCCGTTAAAGGCAAACCAAATCTCGCTAAAGGATGTACCTAAGACTGGTCTGGTGTATACAGGAAAGGCGCAGACGCCGGAGATCGACGGCATTGATAAGCAGAATTATGAGGCAGTTTACCAGAACAATACCAATGTCGGTACCGCAGCCGTTCTTATAACCGGTAAAAACGGCTATACTGGAACCGTGAAAAAGACCTTCAAGATCACAGCGTATGATATTACCGCTTCGGACAAGAAGTTTGAATACAACATCAATGGCAGCATACCATACGCAAAAGGCGGCAGCAAGCTGACAGATGAACAAGTAGGGGCAAGTTTTACAATCAACGATGGCGCAGTGATCAAATTACAGCAGGGAACAGACTACACGCTCTCCTACAAGAACAACAAGAAAGTCGGCGAAGGCACTGTGACAATCAAGGGCAAAGGCAACTATAAAGGAACGATCAAAAATATTCCGTTTACAATTGCAGCGCAAGACCTTGCGGTCTTAGAAGATACAACAACCGCCGCCGATGTTCTGAAAAAGAACGCGAAGAAGTTCAATAAGGTGATTCCGGTGATTACAGACTTCGATGGAAAGACACTGAAAAACAAGACCGATTTTGAAATTAATGCAGCAACGGCATATACAGACAAAGATGGAAATGTAATCTCAAGCACAGAGCCAGAGGTAGGCACTGCGATTAAAGTTACGGCAACGGGCAAAGGCAACTATAAAGGAACAGTCTCAGCGACATTCTATATTATCGAAGATAATATGAGCATTGCCAAAGCGGCTGTACAGGTAGACCCGCAGCAGTACACAGGCAGTGAAGTGACGCTGAGAAAAGACCAGATTCATGTCAAGCTGAAAATCAACGGCGCTTTAACCGAGCTGCAGGAGAAGGATTTTGAAATCGTAGGATATTCGAAGAATATCAAGAAGGGCACTGCAAAAGTCACCATACGCGGACTATACCCATATGGCGGAACAAAGACAGTAAACTTTAAGATTACAGCGTGTCCGCTGAAATAAATTCATAACACGGTATAGGATCTTCTATGTACTATAAGCAGTGAATGAAAGGCAGAGGAAAGAAAACTCCTCTGCCTTTTCACGTTTCCTGTCGGACAGTTTCCCACTCAGGGAGAAACCCTCCGCAGGGATACTCCGTCAGCCACATAAAGGCTTCCTCAGGCGGCATTTCTGCGGTATATACTGCATTTGGATAATCAGGATGGGCGGCTTCCACGACGAAGCGCTCTCCTGACGCCGCAGGCGCTGTACCGCGAATCCACAAAGCATGTTTCATAAACGTGACCTCGACCGATTGCAGCTGCCCATGAATCAAGTCACTGGCAGCTGTCATCACATCTTGTCTTGAAAATGAAAGAAAGCGCTGCGTCTCACTGCCGACCAGCACCAGCTTCTGTTCTCTGGGAATCATCGCCTTTCCGGGAAAGATGAGATCCGTATCCCGTGTGAGGCGCCACCCTGTCGTTTCCGGCGCCTGTAGATATACAAGCCAGTCCTTTAAGATTGCCAGCGCGTCTTTGGCAGACAGGGGCGGACTGATTAAGTCCTCCTTGACGCCATCATCGCGAGGGGGCAGATATGCCTTCAGAGATACAAAGTCTTTGCGGACAGACGCCCCCAATGCCCGACAAGCGGTATGACCCGATTTGATCGGCTTTGCGGGCGTGAGAAGCAGACCGCCGACATGAGGAAAAGCCGCGATACAATACTGTAATTCCAGCTCTGCCAGTTCCATTGTGACTCGCAGAAAAGACTTGCCGTCTGCCCGCAGCTCCATGTCCTGAAAACCACGATGCCCTGCCTCGCGCTGAATTTTGCCCTTCGTGTGAAGTGCAATCCAGTCGATTTCGTTTGTTTTATTTGATGGATGGAGGATTATTTCGTTTGCCATAGAGCGTCCCCTTTCTTCTATTTTATAGGGCTGTCGGAAAATGATGCGATATACCCAATATATTGTTTGAACTATTTATTCGGACAACGATATATTGTGGATACACTGCATTTTCCGCCAGCCCCATCGCGCCAGCCGCAGCCGCGAAGCGGCATATTTCCTTATGCGGCTGTGTGCATAACTTGATACTGAGCGGTCAGTCTTTTCGACCGCCAGTATAAATCATTTTATCACAAGAACAGGACAGAAACAATCAAAAGTATCCGCCACAGATTCACCGAAATCCATAAGGAACGGTTTTTCGTCTTAAAACGCCCACAAATGATGACGCATATCTGACAAAAAGCAGTATTCCAATACTATGATATCCCTAACTCTCCGCACATCTTCCGCACCGTAACCCGGTAAACCGCATAGAAAATGCCAGCCATCGCAAACAAAATGATAAGACAGACGCCAAGTCCCGCAAGCTCACCCGGCACAAGCTGCCCGTCATTTCCGAACATCAGCATCCCATACAATAGATACATCGCTGTCATACCAACGATAGAAGGCGTCCGAAACACGGTGCCCGCCTGGCTTTTCACCTCGCGCAGCAGAAAGGCAGGCGGGGCGCCCAGCCGGCGCAGATCGTCAAATACATAACGATTGTTCAGCGCGATGGTCATGCAGCGGGTATAGCTGATAATCAGTGCGGCGAGTGTACAGATGATCGAGATAAATAAAAACATCATGAGATACACGGCAAAACTCCGCAGGAAGTCGTTACGGTCTAAGATTCGAATTTTGGGCATGTAGGTCCAGTAAATACGGAAATCACTCGCATCAGGGTTGTCAAAACTCAGTTGTGACAAGCGGGAGGTGTCGCCCCAGTAAATCTCGCCCGCTTCTTCCGCTGCGATTTTTTCCACGCGATCATAAAAATATCCGTATTCACATTCCGGTCCAAAGCACGAAACCAGCGTGTGGAAAAAGTCTTCCGCAAAGGCGTAGCTGTCCTTGCCGTCAATGTTGAAAAAGACCATTGTACCCTGCCAGTCCGGTGTCAGTCCGCGCGCAATCGTCTCGTAATCGGCATCGCTAATCAAATAGTAACCCGGCGGTCCGGCAAGAAAATCATAGTGTGCGTACCCGGCAAATTTGACAGGAATCGTCTCCCGCGTCACCATGTTGGTCAGAAAGGTGCCCGTGTTTGTGTAGTGATAAATGTCGGATTCACTTGAGGTCGAGACAATGCGGTATTCGCCGGAATTGACAGGGATTCGTTCCCCAGTCAGCGCATAAAATCCGGATTCGGAGAATACTTTGACGCTTGTTGCCAAATCGACATGTTCCGTGTGGAAGCGCCTGCCCTCCTCCTTGCGCACAATGGCATCGATACCGAGAATCAGGTAAGGGGAGTCTCTGAACTCCTTGATGGAAAGCCCATGCCCGGATGCCAGCTTTGCAATCTCCTCTTGCTGCAAAACACGCTGATCCATGCGGTAGTGATAGCAGTAGTCAAACGGACGCGCATGGACATCGAGCATTTGCCCCACCCCTATCATGGGAATGTAAAAGATGGCAAAAGCACTCCCGGCAATCAGCACCGTGCTGACAAGCAGGTTATTGACCGTCTGCTTCCCCTGAAATTTCATCATGCTTCTGGAGATGATATTTTTGTAAGGGTGTTTTCTGTTTCTCTTCCAGCCGTGTACGACGGAGTGCAGCATGACCATGTACAGCCCCACAAAAACAGGTGCATAAAAAATACTCAGCAGCTCTGTCGGATAGGCGTTGAACAGCTTCATATAGACGGCAGGCGCCTCATAGCCGCAGACAGCGCCGACAAAGATCCATACAATACCAACAGGTCCGCACCATCTGCCAAGTTCTCTGACAGGCTCATTCTTGTGTTCCTCATGTACGATATCAATAATATTCGTCCGCTGCAGATAGCGGTATGCAGTGATGCAGGAAAAGGCAACCACAAGCACAAAAAACACTGCGGATAAAAAAAGACAGCGAAAGTCCAGCTGCAGATGCATTTCTTTGCTGTCTACAATAAACAGCCGAAAAC
>CAMWJQ010000062.1 GCA_947174615.1 uncultured Lachnospiraceae bacterium | reverse complement strand
AACATAATGTTACTTTTAAGTCAAATATATTATTATCCAAAATGTTCCTTTCTGGGATTGTTTATCAAGAATCCGTTATAATGAACGAAAAGGGGGTTTTCTAATGTCAACGCCATTATTAGCCGCTAAACTGACAGAACTGCGCCAGTCGCGAGGAATTTCCCAAAAAGAACTGGCTGATTATCTTGGTATAACCAGAGAAGCATACAGCCATTATGAACGAAGTACCAGAGAGCCAAATTTAGAAGTCCTTATGAAATTAGTCCATTATTATGGGATACAAGTTTCCGACTTGATAAATGAATCAACAATTCCCATAACGCATAATTCGGAAAATAACTCTGCAACAATATCCAGTGCGTTCAATGGTGTTGGCATGACTGTCGGTTATTCCGGTTTTATAACCAGCAACATAATCCATTTTCTAAAGTTATTTACAGGAAAAAACAGTACGATAGATCTTACCGACATCACCAAAGAAGATATTGCGGTTTTGGCTCAATACAAAAAGCTAAATAGGCAATGCCAAAAAGAAGTGCGGCAATTCATACAATTTAAACAATCTATCACGAAAAATAAAGAGTAATACTATCTTGGATATAACGATAGTATTACTCTTTCATTATGTATCAGTCTGAAAGCAATTCCTGTATTAACTTAAAACAGCATTTCATTCCTAAAGTGAATCCGACATATTTACCTTTGTCACAAACATCAAAAAACACATCTTCCAGCGCTTTTTTCTCTTTTTCAGTCAATTTCATAGTATAAGGGGCAATCATGTTTCCCACTACATATTCAAGTTTATGGTTCACTTCATAACCCTCTTTTGAATAAACAGCAGCTTCTTCATAAATCTTTCTCAATAAATCATTCATGGCTTTACCTCTCTTTCTTATCATCTCAATTAGCCAAAACGTTCAAAATAAGACAGTTTCGCGACTTGCCTAGGTCGTATTGCCTCTAATACTGTCCGCCACATAATCAGCAATCACACGATCCTATCTAACTAATGGGGTAGTATACATGCATTCTATCTCTGACATAATTTGACAATAAAATAACATCATGGTACAATACATTATAAACCTAAAGCGCGTTTGAAAAGTCCTTTTCAGTATTTTTCATCCCCGCTCTGGTACAATAGAATAACATCAGGAGGAGCGAAGTATGCAATTACCATCAATGAAAAATGAAGAAAAACTGATCAACAACATCTTGTTTATTTACATTCTGGGCGTTGCCATTTCCGGCTGGGCATTTGTAATGATCTTCTTGAACGGCGGTGTGCGCGAGTGCATTTTCCTGCTATCAGGTCTGTCCGCGATCCTAACAAAGCTGCTGGAGAACCGTCTGGGAAGCCGGGCAAAATATGTGTATGCCTGTATCCCGCCCGTGATCGGCGCCATCACGGCGGCAGTATCCTGCACAAACGACAGTCCGGGTTATGTGTGCATAACACACTACTACTTTGTTGCAACGCTTTTATTAGTGCCATACTACAAACAGGAGGTATTAAAATTCAGCTATATTGTCACTGTGGCTGTCAATACAATCCTGATGATTTTATTCCCTGCAGGCTTCTTAAAACTTCACAGTGTTATCGGGTGGATTTTTACGGCAATCGTCTACACCGTCCTGCTTGCTGCCTGCTGGTTTATCTGCTACCGCACAACGATGCTGTTTGGAATGGTGGAGAAGAAAGAAGATGATCTGAAAAATGTGCTGAATGAAGTCCAGTCCCTGTCGGAGCATTTGTCCACCGCAGGTACTACGCTCTCCTCAATCTCCGAGAACGAGAGCGCCTCTGCGGAGGAGCTGGCAGCTACCAGCGAGCAGCTTGTAGAAAGCAACCGTGTGCTCAGTTCGAAAACGGATGAGAGTATGGAAAACCTGAGCGAACTTCGCGAGTGGGAAAGCGTTGTCGCAGACAATGTGAGTAAGGTGGAATCCTCTTCGAGAGATTTGTATGAGAAGTCAAAGGAAAATGAAAAACTTCTAAAAGATTTACATATTATCAACGGGGAAGTCTCTGAGTCCATGAACACCACCAATGACATTACACAGAGACTCTCTGAAGCCGTACAGGAGATTGGCGTCACGTTAAAATTAATCAGCGATATCTCAAACTCCATCAATCTGCTGTCCCTGAACGCATCAATTGAGGCAGCCAGAGCAGGGGAAGCCGGACGAGGCTTTGCGGTTGTCGCATCGGAGGTAGGCAACCTCGCAAAGAGCACACAGGAATCCCTCAAAGTCGTTGAGTCTGTCATCGAGCGCGTACAGCAGAATGTGAAGGAAATCACAACACAGGTTGAGGAGAATACCACCAAGATTGGCACACAGAATGAATATGTCGCCAATGTCATTCAGTGCATGAGGGATATGAAAGAGCTGTTGACTATCTCTGCCAACGCTATCAGCACTATGGGCGATGCACACAGCAATCAGGCGGAAGTTATCAAAAAGACTGTCACCATCAATGAAGATATCGCTGAGAGTATCCGCAGCGAAAATGAGCAGTTCAATTCGATCAACGCAATGGCTGAGAGCAACGCAAACGATACGACCAATGTCGCGGCGCAGGCAAACGCCATTAACGATATGGTGGACAAGATCACGCAGTTATTGACACAGAGCGAATAAAAACTGTTCACAATACCTAAAATAAAGCTGCCGCAACAGGGATTTGCAGCTCAAATCTCCGTTGCGGCAGCTTTATGACGCCATGAACAGTTCCTAAATTCTGACCGGATGGAATACGCCCATCAATCGTAATATTTTGCCCAATATGCACCCGGATATAGTTTTCCAGTCTTGATAAAATATGCTGCACAGTCGGCAGCCAGCGCGAGATTATCGGTTGCATATTCGCCAAAATCGTCAGCATCCTGATCGCCAACTTGATGTCCTCTGTTCCAGTCAACGGGATGATTGGGATCAAACAGACAGAAATTAATTCTTTGCTCCTCATCATAAAAAGTTACACAGACGCCCTCACCGGACATGATGAGGGTCATGCTTTCATCTTCCCCCCAATATTCCAGCGAGAGATTCAGCTCATCCAACTTCCTGGTTTGAATCTTTTTGATCAGCTTATCCACAACCTTCCGGGTAATCTCACGACCTTTCCATGTCCGCTCCTCATCCATATCGATATACAGCACTGTATATGGAGGCGCTGTGTCCCACGGCTCTATTGGATGCGGTTTTATCAGGTCATACGAGGGAAATCCTTCACCGCGCATACGGCGGGGATCTGTCTTTACCTGAACTGGCAGCGGATCAAGCAGATCCCTGTGGAGAAGCTGACGATCTGCCGGAAGAAGGACTCTCTTTAATTCCGGCATCTGTGCCAAAATCGCACAATCCCTAAAATTCGTTTGACTCAAATCCACAATTTCCAGACTGCGGCATTTAAGTAAAAAAGAGAAATCATCAAACTCCGCAGGCGGCAGGTCAAGAAACGTCACACCAGACAGATTTTCCAGCGCATGCGAATCCGCCAGATTGGTCCGGGACAATCCCACACGTTCGAGTTTCTCGCAGTTTCGCAGAAAATCATAGTTCTCCAGGCGCAGCTCTGGCATAAAGAGTACTTCCAGATTCGGCAGCTCGCCCAAGAGCGACCAGTTCCCCGGTTCAGGTGCCAGCCAGTCAGGAAACCTGGGGTATCCTCTCACATAGTATCTGCTGTCTAAACCTGTCACTTCAGCCAAATCCTCAATACGCTCAGGAACCATGCCATAAACATTTTCAATCCAGAACAGCAGCCCGGGATCGACGCCGCGCCGCGAAACAGAAACGGCTGGCGGCTGCTCCCCCGTTCCGTCCAAGCGTCCCGTCAGAAGCATGTGTTCCACTGCATCTGCCATATCATTGTAAGACTCAAATAAAACCGGCTGCTGTGAGCGCTTTCTGTCACCAGCTTTTAATGGAATATGCTGATTGAAAATACGCTCATTCAGCCTGATAAAAACCGCTGTCGATTGCTCCTGATTCATCCCCGCTGCGCCGCATCCATGCGTGTACCCGACATCACGCAGTTGATGCATCAATTCTATGCGCTCGGGATCCTCATACAGGTTCACAGGCACAAAGGGGCTGATATAAAGATGCTCGACCATTCCCTTGCGAACCTGAGAAATCAGCAGTTCTATAATATGCGGTGTAATTTCCCTGCCTGTAAATTCTTTTAATCCATAAGGATTCGGATGCGCGCATAACTCTGGCGGAAGTTTGGCATTCTGCGCGAAACCGACACATAAATACCATGCGTAATAGGGGGCGTTTGGAATCTTCATGGCACATCACCTTTCTGTTATCAAATGTATGTTTAGATTGTTTTCGTTTATTATACCATAATTGCTGCGCAATCATAGTAAGTCTATGCCCATTCGGGCTGGTATTGGATTGCATCACAAGTGCTGACATAGTTCCTCTGGGTGCCCGTGCGCATAAAAGAGCTGTCAGGAAATGTAAATGATATCATTTCCGACAGCCTCTTTAGACCATATCGCGAACACCCGAACAAAATGTGCCAGCCGGCTTTCAGGCGCCCTGTTTGATTCTATTCTTAACTAATTACCCCGCGGTGCCTGAGCAGATAACTTCCATCTGTCCGCGGCACTGCTTCCACATACATGCTGCACGCATTTTTGTGTTTCTCAACAAGATAGCGGTCTATATAGCCTTCCTGACAGCTTCCGTCATCATAAGCCTCGTAAATGTCATCCCAGAGGTCTTTGTCTGTGACGATCAAGTCAAACGTAATCACGCTCTCATCTCTGTCGATCATTGCCGCAAAGCACTCATTAAAGTAATCGCCTACGTCGTCGATATAATTTCCGTCTCCGCCGCCGCGCACAGTCATTACCGTGATGGAATCTGTGTTGGTTGCAGTGGTCTGGGTTGTCGTGCTGCCGGATGGTTTCGTGACAGTTGTTGAGTTCCCTGTCGTAGTCGTTCCAGTGGACGGCTTGTTTGTTGTGCCGCCTGTGGAGGGCTTATTCGTCGTGTCTGTGGAGGGTTTGTTCGTCGTGTCTGTCGGCGGTGTCACTGAAGGGTTGACCTCAAGACCGCTGTAGCGGTTGCCGTTGCACGGCGGAAGATAGATTGACAAATCCCGTCTCACATGATCTGACGCAAAATCATCGTCGGAACAGTTAAAATAATCGTAGGTGTTGGGATTGGTGTCATCCCAAGTAGTGTCCACATTGTAGCAGCCATCATCCAGCTTCACAATATTCCATGCATGGTTTTCACCGGCAAATCCCGTCACATAATAGCAGGGAATATCCAGCTCCTGCATGACATACTGAAAAGCCCGCGCATAGCCTGCACACACGGTTCTGCCGTACACCAGCGCACTGTAGGCGCTCTGGTTCATCGGCGCATTCGCATCGTATTTCACCTTGTCCAGCAGGGCATCATGCACGATTTTTTCCTTATCGTAGTCTGTGTAATTTCCATAAGTCTCATCTGTGATTTTCTTTGCCGCTGCCTGAAACTCCAGCTTCGACGCGTCAAGGCTGTTCGCTGTCACATTAAACACAAGCGTAATGTCCGCCACACTTCCCTTGGGGGTATACTGATACTTGTATGCTGTGTCAACCCAAAATAGTTCCGGATGGTCATTGACAACCGATGTAAAAGCGTTTTTCAGATCGTTTGCCGTGATATCCTGCACTGGTGCAAAGTGCTTATTCTGGTCGTTTGCATTGGCATAAATCTGTCGGTAAACTGCCTTCTGTGCATCGTTTATAATGCCATAGTACGGATAAATCTCCTCGTCAAATTTCAGGCTGCTGCCGGTCTCGCCCTTGCTGAGCTCCTTTGCAATCTCGTCTGCCTTGTTCTGTGTGATCTCCGTTCCTGTCGCCTTGATCGGGATATAACCCGTCAGCCCTGCGACTTTATCGGGAACCTTTAGCTTGCTCCCCGAAGTCTCCCCCTCGTCCTCATCGTCTGCCGCACGCGTTTCCTTCGTCTGCTGCGGTGTATTGACCAGTGCGGCATTTTCGGGGGTGTCACTTCCCTGTGAGGCGTTTACCTTCTCCGCTGCCGGAAGTTCTCCAAGCGTCACCGTCGTGTTGACCATCTGTACGGTATTGTCGTAGCTCCCCACATTCACTTCGCCGGCATTTGCCTTCAGATCCGCGCCGATTTTCAGCGCCAATTCCGGATTATAGTGGCAAAACGCAATAAAAAGAAGTATAAGCGCCAATAAGCCACCAAATCCGTACAGTACCTTCTCTACTATACGCATCTTAGTTTCCTCCTCGATTCTTATACTCCCCCATGAGTTCCTCCATAACGTCCCTGTTATATATTATGCCTTTAATTATAAAGCTTAGTCAAATATTTGTCAATCGCAGAATACAGATTTAAAATATTCCGAAAACTCTTATCATATCCATAAAGCTGCACGAAAATTTGCAAACAGATGTAAGGAACTGTTAAGATACTTTTTCGCGCCAGCCGCAGCAGCGAAGCGGCATATTTCCTGATGCGGCTGTGTGCATAACTTTATACTGAGCGGTCAGTCTTTTCGACCGCCAGTATAATAAATCCAGTTCCTCGAGATATTGCACTGCCTGATCACATATATGTCTCCAATATGTATTCAAACGTCTGTTCTCTGTCGTAAGAAGTATCAAAATAAGGCAAATTGTATGCACTGCAAAGATGTCTCATCTTTTTACTTATTATTACAATGTCCATACAGTCCTTTTGGCTTTCTTCTTCGGATTTATAATAGGTATAGTCCTTTGGCGTGTCATGCTGCTTTAAAAGCATGTACCTTTCTTCCGGGGTTACTTCCGATGTGCCAAGATAACAGATATCACAAACAGAAGCGTCTATATATTGAATATAATGCTGCGGTAATAATTGGAAGATATCAATTACCATCCCATACCCACATTCATTGTATTCACCACTATCTATCATAGCGTTAATGAATAATGCCATTTTAGAGCTAATATACTGAATATTTTCCCAAAGGTCTGAATCTGCGTCAGAATTAATACCTGTTTCTGGAAAAGTCTTTTCAATTCCCGCAATGATGGAATCCATGCTTATATGCTGATATCCGTAATCATTTGATATTTTTTGTGAAAGAGTACTTTTTCCTGACCGTGGCACGCCGGCAATGATAATATGTTTCTTCATAATTCCTCCAAACCTAAATTACTGAATTGTACTGATGGCTTATGTTTCATAGCTATGCAGCTTCTCACAGGAATCTTTTATCGAAAAGCCATTTCTCTTGCATCCCTAATATTCATAGAGTGATAGCGTTTGAACGCCCGCATCAAGCGTACATTTTCTCATTGTCTTTCCCACTATTATACGCTTCTCTGTCGTATCTTTCTTAACAGTTCCTTAAAGCTGCACGAAAAATTGCTGCAATTTCAACTCTTTGCCGGATTCTGTCGTAAACTCGTCGATTTCCTTTTTCTGAAACTTCAATTTGGTCACCAGCTTCATACTTGGTTCATTGCGTATATCCGCCTCGTAGATATACCATGTATCCGGTCTGGTCTGTTTGAGTTCGGTCAAAACACATGCCAGCGCTTCATACGCATAACCTTTTGTCTGAGCCTCCTTTTTTATCCAGATTCCCAGTTCAGGCGTCTCCTCCATCAATCCATGCACTTCCAGACTGCCGACAAATATACCATTGCTGTCAAGAATAGCAAAAAAGAGCATCTCGCCGCATGCCATCATATCTATAAAATCCTGTAAAAGCTTCCGCGCGCCCTCCAAGCTGTCAAATGGATCCGGATACTGATATCTCGTGATCTCTTTGTCAAAACCATGATAATAGTCATCCAGATATTTCATGTCAAAGGGGACTATGACAAGCCGTTTGGACAGCATTTTTTCATAGCGTTTATTCATTTGTAACCTCCTTCTTTGATCCGCATTGGACACTCCGCATTTTCACATCAGCTTTTTCATAGCATGCCAACCAGCCACACCACTGCCGCCGAAATCATAATCTGAATTATCGCAAACTTAAAAACCGTCTGCGCATTGGACCAGCCTAAATTTTTGCGCACATGGTCGTGCAGCGGCGTGCGCACTTTGGTGAGAATCTTGATGTGCAGAAACCGTAAAAGAGAGACTTTCAAAAGCCCAATCCCACCATCTACCATCAGCACAAAAGCCGCCAGCAGGTACAAGAACGGATACCCTGTCTTCATGATGGCAATTGCGATGAAAAGCCCCATTGCACGCGACCCGGCATCGCCCATCAACAGGCGGCTCGGCGTCGCATTAAACCACAGATAACCAAGGATACACGCGATAAACAAAAGAATTGTATACGAAAACTCCGGCGCTGCCCCGGTACTGTTCATAATCATATAAATGGTAAACAACGAGATACTGACCAAAGTGCCGGACAAACCATCCACGCCATCGGCGCAGTTTGTCACATTGATCGAGCCCCACACAAGCACGATGGCAAGGACGCTGTAGAGAATGGGATGAAAGTTTATGACCTGTCCGGTCAATGCACTATAAACGTCACTGCCATTAAAGTTCACCATCGTCACAGCAGTCATAATGGCAATCATCAGGTCAAGCAGCCCCTTTCGCAGCTCCCCCCATGAAACCTTGGCACAGTCGTCAAGATACCCTGTCATCATCGCGGCAACTGTCAGGATCAAATAAATGGTCATTTCTCTGTCTATATTGCCAAACACAAGCGCTGCCAACACAAATACAAGGATAAAGACAAATCCCGCACCGCGCGGTTTGCCCGCGGAGAGCCCGCCGTCATGCGCAAACTCCCGCCCATGGTCTCTCGGTAATTTATTCATGCCAATCGCGAGCAGAAAACTGGTCAGCAGATACGCAAAGACGACTCCCACAAATCCCAGAACCGCATACTCTGATACATTCAGAAAATTATTTATCATGTCCTCTATCATTCCTCCTATATTCTTTGCACTGGCGCCGCCTCAAACTGAGCGTTATACAGCTTCGCATAAAATCCGCCTTCCTTATTTAACAGCGTATCATGGTTTCCCTGCTCGATAATGTTTCCATCCTTCATGACAAGAATAATATCCGCCTCGCGAATCGTGGAAAGCCTGTGTGCCACGATAAAGCTCGTTCTCCCCTTCATCATAGTGTGAAATGCCTGCGATATTTTGATCTCGGTGCGCGTGTCGATAGAGGACGTCGCCTCGTCAAGTATCAACATCGGGGGCAGACAAAGCATCACGCGCGTAATGCACAGAAGCTGTTTCTGCCCCTGTGAGAGACTGCCGCCGTCCTCGGTAATCACCGTGTCATACCCCATTGGCAGACGCTTGATAAAGCTGTGCGCGTGTGCCGCCTTTGCGGCCGCAATCACTTCGTCGTCCGTGGCGTCCGGTTTTCCCATCACAATATTTTCCCGTATGGTGCCTGCGTGGAGCCATGTCTCCTGCAAGACCATGCCGAAACTCTCCCGCAGACTTTTTCTCGTCATATCTCTGATATCAATGCCGTCTATCTGAATACTTCCGCTATTAACATCATAGAACCGCATGAGCAAATTTATGACAGTTGTTTTTCCGCATCCGGTCGGTCCCACAATCGCCACGCGCTGACCGGGCTTTACTTCGAGGTTAAAATCCCGTATCAGCTTCTGGTCGGGATTGTATGAAAAGGTAACATTCTTCATTGTAATGTTCCCCTTGGGCGCCTGTAGGACTGCCGCATTGTCCGGCTCTGCCGCCTGCGGCTCCTCCTCGATAAACTCAAACACCCTGCCTGCACACGCAAGCGCCGTCTGCAATTCTGTCACCACGCCGGAGATCTCATTAAACGGCTTCGTATACTGGTTGGCATAGCTTAGGAAGCTTGTGAGCTGCCCTACGCTGATAAAGCCCCTGATCGCAAGAAATGCCCCAAGGATTCCCACGCCCGCATAGACAAGACTGTTGACAAAGCGCGTGCACGGATTGGTCAGCGAGGAGAAAAAGATCGCCTTGACGCTCGCCTTCTGCAGACGGTCATTGATTTCGTTGAATTGCGCCATCACCTGCGGCTCGTGTCCAAACGCCTTCACGACCTTTTCATTGCCAATCATCTCGTCAATGAGCGCCGTCTGCTCACCGCGCGTCTCGGACTGAAGCTTGGACATGCTGAAGGTCCTTTTCGCGATAAATCCTGCGATAAAAAATGACAGCGGCGTCAGTATCACAACGATAACCGTCGTTGACACATTGATAGAAAACATAAATACCAGCGTGCCGATAATCGTCACCACCCCCGTAAAGAGCTGGGTAAATCCCATGAGCAGACCATCGGAAAACTGGTCTACATCCGCAATCACGCGGCTCACAATGTCGCCGTGGGAATGCCCGTCAATGTACTTGAGCGGCAGAATCTGCAGTTTTTTAAAGGCTTCATCGCGCACGTCGCGCACGACCTGATAGGCAATCTTATTGTTGCAGGTGTTCATCACCCACTGCACTGCCGCCGTCAGTACAATAATGACTGCCATCTTCTTTAGTATATCCAAAATCCCATCAAAATCTACCGCGCCGGGACCAAGAATACAATCCACCGCCTGACCTGTCAGAATGGGTATATATAAGGTCAGTATGACCGAAACTGCCGCAAGCGCAACGGAAAAGAACAGGAAAATTTTGTATTTTCCGATATGTTTTAGAACCTTTTTTAGTATTTCTCTATTGAACCTTTTTGATGCACTATCTTTCATTCTGATTACCTCCGCGCTCGTCAATCCGCAGCTTTTGCTTTTTGGTCAGGGAATTGCGAATAATAAATTTCCTGATAAATCACGTTGTCTGCAAGCAGCTGTTCATGCGTGCCGATCCCTGCCACTTTGCCGTCATCCATCACAATGATTTTGTCGGCATACATGATAGACGCCGCGCGCTGCGAAACGATAATGACCGTCATGTCCTTCCCCATATCCCTGACTGCCGCGCGCAGCTTTGCATCCGTGGCAAAGTCAAGCGCCGAAGCACTGTCGTCGAGTATCAGGATGTCGGGCTTGCGCACAATGGCGCGCGCGATCGTGAGACGCTGTTTCTGACCGCCTGAGAGATTCTTGCCGCCCTGTGCGATCATAAAGTCCAGTCTGCCCTCTTTGGCGTCCACAAACTCCTTCGCCTGTGAGATGCGCAGTGCATCCTCGAGATCCTGCTCAGAAGCGTGTTCATTTCCCCACAGGAGATTTTCGCGGATGGTTCCTTTGAACAAAACCGCCCTCTGCGGAACGACGCCGATTTTTTCCCGCAGCGCAGAAATCTCGTAATCTATGACCTTCATTCCATCTACAATGACACGCCCTTTTGTCGCATCGTAAAAGCGCGGAATCAGATTGACCACCGAGGTCTTGCCGGAGCCTGTACCGCCTATGATGCCGACAGTCTCCCCTTTATCCACGACAAAATCAATGTCTGTCAGGGATTCGTCCCCGCCGCCGCTGTAGGTAAGGCTTACATGGTCAAAGATAATCATTGCATCATCTTCTTTGCTATCGTTAAGAACCTCTATGTCATCTTTGTCAAATGTACCGTTCTTCATGCTCGAAGTGATATCAAAGATGCCCTCCACGCGCTTTGCACAGGCGAGCGCCTTTGTGAGCTGTATGATCAGGTTTGCCATCTTGACAAGCTCCACCAGAATCTGCGACATATAGTTTACCAGCGCGACCACCTCGCCCTGCGTGATGATGCCGTTGTCCACACGGACTGCCCCTGTCCACAGGAGTACGACAAGCGCAATATTGATTATGATATACGTCACCGGATTCATCGCTGCGGAAATCTTGCCGACAAAGACCTGTGTATTCAGGAGCAGCTCGTTCTCCTGCTCGAAATCCGCCGTCTCCGACTCCTCATTGCAAAAGGCGCGGATCACGCGGGCGCCTGCAAGGTTTTCGCGCGTCCTTCCAAGGATCTTGTCGAGCGCTGCCTGCACTTTTTTGTACAACGGCATACTGGCAAGCATAATGCCAAACACGACAACGGCAAGCAGCGGAATCGTCACCACGAAAATAAGCGCTGCCCGCACGTCCACCGTAAACGCCATCACCATTGCGCCAAACACGATGAATGGCGAACGCAGCAGCAGACGCAGCGTCAGATTCACGCCGTTTTGAATCTGGTTGACGTCGCTTGTCATCCGCGTGATGAGCGTGCTGGTCCCGATGGTGTCAAGCTCTGTATAGGACATCCCCTGTATATGCGAAAACAGAGCTTTTCTAAGCTTTGTCGCAAAACCGACTGCCGCCTTCGCGCTGAAATACTGCGCCGTCACAGAGCTGGCAAGTCCCACTGCTGCCAGCAGCACCAGCACTGCCCCCATCTTTAAAATATACGGCGTATCGCTGCTTGCGATGCCGTTGTCAATGATTGCCGCCATGACAAGCGGCACCATCAGCTCAAAGGAAGCCTCGAGCATCTTGAATAAAGGTGCTAGAATGCTTTCTTTTTTGTAATCTTTTATGTACTTTAACAAGCTTTTCATAAAAGTTTTCCCCCTTCGGTTCGTTCTATTTCTTTCTATTACTCTCTATTGCTTCCAATTGCAGTCTGTATCGTCTGTCAGCTCATATCAAATGAGTGATAACC